>CAIYOB010000531.1 GCA_903927685.1 uncultured Planctomycetaceae bacterium | reverse complement strand
ATTGAAACGCACCCAGTACGTGTTGTACAGGACCGAAACGCCTTGCAGATGCTCGGCCAAACGCTGCGGCTGGTCAAAGTCGAAGGGCACCGCCTTGATCCGGTCGCCGAAGGGGTTCGCGCGGTGCGCCGAGTTGGTGAGCGTGATCACGGACTGGCCATCCGCCAGCAAACGTTGAGCGATGTACTTGCCGGAGTAGCCATACGCGCCGGTAACGGCATGAAGAGGGGCGTGCGTCATAGGGCCTACGGTATCCGAGAGATCGGTTGGGGGGCCTGGAATTGCGGTCGTCTTACCCAACAGTAACCGCAGGTTACCGTGCGAGATAACCGTCTTTCGTGAAGGTGCGACCGGCTCGGGCCGCGTCCTTGGAAGCGCGACCCGGCGATCCATCGTCAGCGGAATCAAGTATCATGGCAGCGTTGCCCAGGCCCTTCAGGAGACACAAGCATGTTGAAAAGACAGACCGTCCGCTGGTTTGCCGCGGCGTTTTGTGCCGCGTGCGCGACTTTGCTGACCGCCTCTCCTTCGGCTGCGGATGAACTGGCCGAGCGGTTCTCCCGACCGCCGGCCGAGGCGAGGCCGCTGACCTGGTGGCATTGGCTGGACGGGAACGTGACTCGCGATGGGATCACGGCCGACTGGGAAGCCATCCAGCGGGCGGGGCTGGGCGGTGCGTATCTGTTCAACTGCGGCATCGGGATGCCTCCGGGCGACGTGCGGTTCCTGCAACCCAAATGGCTGGAGATGATGGACCACACGCTCCGCGAGGCGCAGCGGCTGGGCCTCAAGTTCGGCGTGCACAACTGCGACGGCTTTTCTCAAAGTGGCGGACCGTGGATCACGGCGGAAACGTCGATGAAGGAACTGACCTGGACGGCCCGGGACGTCCAGGGACCGGCAGCCTGCGACGCGGTGTTGGAAGTGCCGCCCAGCAAGCAGGAATTCTATCGTGATATCGCGGTGGTGGCGTTTCCCCTGCCGCAGGGTGACCGGCTGAGCGGAGCTGGCCTGCGTGGGACGCTCGAGCCGGACGAGTTGGCCAAATTGACCGACGGTTCGCCGCAGACGAGCGCCGTGTTCCCGGCCTCGGCGGGAAACGAACAGAATGTTGTCGAGTTTGAGTTTGCCGAACCGCAGACGGTGCGCTCGATTGTCGTTCGCAACGCGTCGCCGCATCGCTGGGAGGAGGATTTTCCCCTTCGCCTCGAAGCCTCGGCCGACGGCAAGGAATTCCGCCCGATCGGCTCGTTCACCGCGAACTGGGACCTGCTCGGCGGCGGGGCCGTGACGGCGGCGTGCGACGAGGCGACCGGCAAGGTCTTCCGGCTGACGTTCCAGAATCCGTGGCCGGTCAGCTGCGGCGAGATCGAGTTGAGCGAGACGGCGCGGGTGCATTTTGCGGAGGCCAAGGCGGGCCGGTTGCGAAGCCGCGGACACGGCGCCGAGCGGCGGCATCACGACGCGTATCCGGGGCCGGACCGCAACCGGGCGCTGGCCCCCGAGTTGACAGTCGCGCGCCGGGCGGTCCAAGACCTGACGGCCCAACTGGCCGCGGACGGCCGCTTGACGTGGGACGTTCCGCCGGGCCGGTGGCGGATCATCCGCGTCGGCTTTACCAGCAACGGCCATTACGTTTCGCCCGCCACCGCAGAAGGCCGCGGGTTGGAGTGCGACAAACTGGCTGCGGAAACGGTGCGGTTTCACCTGGATCAGTACGTCGGCCGGTTGCTGGAGCGGGCCGGACCGGCGGCGGGCAAGACGTTGGCGGCCATGGAGGTCGACAGTTGGGAATGCGGCATCCAGAATTGGACGGCCGGTCTTGAGCAGCGGTTCCGCGAGCGGCTGGGGTACGACCTGTTGCCGTTCCTGCCGGCGCTGCTCGAAGGCTGGATCGTCGACAGCGCGGATGTGACCGAGCGTGCCTTGTGGGACTGGCGGCGGTTTCTGTCCGACCAGTTTTCGGAGAACTACTTCCAGGTCGTCGCTCGCTGGGCGGCGGACAAAGGCCTGACTGGCGCGCTGCAATTATCTGCTGCGCGAAGGCCAGCCGGTGGCGGACGTCCTGTTCTTCGTCGGCGAGGACGTGCCCAACCGGATCGCGTGGCGCGATGAACTGCGGCCCGTCCTGCCCGCGGGCTACGACTTTGACGGCTGCGATGTCCGGGCCCTGCGCGAGGCCCGGGTCGAGAACGGCCGGATCGTGCTGGCCAGCGGGACGGAGTATCGCGTCCTGCTGTTGCCCAACCTGCCGACGATGCGGCCGGAGGTACTGCAGAAGGTCGGCGAACTGGCCGCCGCGGGTGCGACGGTGCTGGGGCCGCGTCCGCAGCAGTCGCCCAGCCTGCGCGACCTGGGCGAGGGCGACCAGGCCGTCCGCAGCCTGGCAGAAGAACTCTGGAACGGACGCGTGAGCAGCGGAGTCTCCTTCGAAGAGCTGTTCCAGCGGATCGGCTTGCCGCCGGATCTTGAGTGCCCGGCGGCTGCGCCGGATGCGGAGGTGCTGTACGTGCACCGGCGAGTCGGCGAGGCCGAGGTCTATTTCGTGTCGAACCAGAAGAACCGTTACGAGGAGGTGACCGCGATGTTTCGCGTGGCGGATCGAGCGCCGGAGCTGTTCGACCCCGCCACGGGGGCTGTCACGCGTCCCGGCGTGTTCCGCTGCCAAGACGGCCGCATGCACGTACCGCTGCGACTGGAGCCCAACGGCTCGGTGTTCGTTGTCTTTCGCGAGCCCTTGCCGGCGCGGTATGTCACGGCCGTAGAGCCCGAGCCCGCCGCGGCCCCTGTCAGGCCCGTGGCGGTTCCCGGGCCGACGGTGGCGGCGGCGCAGGGTACGTTCACGCTGTGTCTGTGGGTCAAGCCCGCCGACAATACGGCGCTGCCCGCCGTCCGCCAGACGCCCTTGGCGCTGCGCGGCCAGAACTGGGCCGTCTTTGCCGAACCGGGACACGGGCTGTACGGTGACGGCCACGCCGGGTGCGGCCTGGGCGTAGGCCGCAACGGCGTGTGCGTGCTGGAACATTCGGCCCGCTACGCCCCGGCGGTGATCTCGCATGCCGCCGAGATCAAGTCCTGGACGCATCTGGGGTTGGTCTATCAGCAGGGGGTGCCGCGACTGGTCGTGAACGGCGTCGAGGTGGGCCAGGGCAGCGCGGGGCCGCACGTCGTCCACGCTTCGACGGGCCAGACGGGCCCAGCGTTTCGCGGCGAGCGGACGCCGGTTCAGTTGTTCGACCGCGTGCTGACCGTCCAGGAGATCGCGGCGCTCGCGGCTCAGCCTCCGGAAGCGTCGCTCACCTCGCCAGCATGGGAGATCGAACGGACGGCCGACGGTCAACTGGTGGCCCGCGGTTGGAAGCCCGACGCCCGCGCGACGCTGGTGTGGAACGACGGCACACGCGGCGAGGTCCACGCGCCCGCGACGCCGGAACCGATGGAACTGGCCGGCCCGTGGCAAGTCGCTTTCCCGCCGAACCTGGGCGCTCCCGCCTCAGCCACGTTCGACAAACTGATCTCGCTGTCGGACCACCCGGACCCGGGCATCCGCTTCTTTTCCGGCACGACAACCTACCGGACGACTTTTGCCGCGAACGCCTCGCCTCCCGACTCCAAGGTCTTCCTCGACTTGGGCGACGTCCAGGTGATTGCCGAAGTCACGCTGAATGACTGCGACTTGGGCATCCACTGGAAGCCTCCGTTCCTGGTGGACGTCACCGGCGCGATCCGGGCGGGCGAGAATGAACTGAAGGTCCGCGTCACCAACCTCTGGCCGAACCGCATGATCGGCGACGCGGCCTTGCCCGACGACGTGATGTGGAACCGGGAACGGCCGGCCGGTGCGTACCCGGCCAGCTGGCCCGCGTGGCTGGTTCAGGGCCAGCCGCGTCCCAGCGGCCGGATTGCGTTTTGCACCCGCAAAGATGTCTACGCCCAAGACGATCCGCTGCTGCCCTCCGGGCTGATCGGTCCGGTGCGGCTGGTCACCGTGGGCGCAGTGATTGTTCCGTCGCGTACGCGCGAGTGACGAATCGCCGCGCGGACTCCAGTGTGGCGTACCGAAGGACAACGACCGCCCGCTGCACTGCGAGGCATCGCGCGCAGAGGCCCGGCAGCTTGGTCCCGACGCCTGGGGCCGCGTCGAGTTCACCGACGACAACGGCTGGGGCGAGTATTCCAGCGGCAAGGTCCGGTCTCCGCCGCTATTGATTTCGTTGGCCACGATCAAGGCATCCCGCGGCGTGACGTAGCTGTCCGTGTTCACGTCCCACGGGTTGGTTCGTTCTGCCACGGCGGCATCCCCGACAACACCTCGCGCCGTTCACACATCTCCAGCACCAGCATCCGCCGCCGCGAACTCGCTCACGGCGGCGTCGGCCGCAGCCTTCCGCAATACACCTTTCCCAGCAAGTCGATGCCGACCAGGAGGTAACCTTGCCCAGATAACGCGGCGAGTCGCGAAAGTCGATCGGCGGATCGAGCAGGTCGAACACGCCGATTTCACAGTCGCCGATCCCCGCCGCAAGAAAGCGGCCCGTGGACGATGCGTGCGGAGCCGGGAATTCACCCCTGATTTGCCGCCGCAACGTCGTTCAGCTGCCCCAACCCGCTCCAGAAAGCCCCCAAACGGCGCAAGGTGGGATGGCGGGT
>CAIYOB010000530.1 GCA_903927685.1 uncultured Planctomycetaceae bacterium | reverse complement strand
CAGCTGCAGCAACTGGCCTCGCGGGGCGTGCGCACGATCTGTTTCCACGAGCACTGGTCGCCGTACCAGTCGCACCCCTATGTGACCGCCGAGAATCGCCCGCGGTTGAAGAGCCTCGTCGATGCTTGCCACCAGCAAGGCATCGGCTTGCTGCTGTACATGGCGCGGCAGTTTGCGGACAACACGCCGGAGTGGCGTAGGTACTCGAAAGAGGTTCTCGCCGAACCGGCCTGGGGCATCTACCAGCGGCAGCCGCCGCAGAAGGCGTACTATGTCTGCTGGAACAGCGTGTGGAAGGACTTCTGCCTGTTCCATCTTGACCGGCTGTTGGCCGAGTTCGGGCATGACGGCTGGTATCTGGACGGCCCCGAATGGCCGCTGGCGTGCAACAATCCTCGCCACGGCTGCGGTTATCGGGCCGCGGACGGGACGCTACGTCCGACGTACGACATCTTTGCCACGCGGGAGTTCATGCAGCGGCTGTATGTCCTCACCCGGCAGCGCAAGCCGGACGGACAACTGAACATTCACAACTCGACCGTGATGGTGATCCCAACGCTCGGCTGGGGCACGAGCACTTGGGGCGGCGAGCAAATCGACGCGATCAAACCACCGGTCAAGACGTTGGACATCTTGCCCATGGATGCCTTCCGCACCGAATTCATGGGCCGCCAGTGGGGCGTGCCTTCCGAGTTCCTGGTCTACGACGGCCAGCCGTATTACGCCCGGGACGTGCTGGCCTACACGCTGCTGCACGGGGTGCTGATCCGCCCGGCCGGCTACGAAGCCCTGGACCGGATCGCGACGTTATGGAAGGTCTACGACGAGTTCCCTTTCCAGGACGCAAAGCTGTACCCGTACTGGAACAATGCCAACTTGCTGAAGTGCGAGCCCGCGGGCGTCTACGCGACGGCCTACGAACGTCCCGGCGAAGGCCTGCTGATGTTCGTCAGCAACCTGACGGACCGCGACGCCGACGCGACGGTCACGCTGCACCTTGACCACCTGAACTGGCGCGGCATCTCCCAAGTCTGGGACGCCGTGTCGCGAGAGGTAATCGTCAGCGACAACGGCACCCTCCGCTGGCAGCTGAGCCCCTGGGCATATCGAGTCGTGCGGGTGAAGCCTGAGGCGAACGATTAGTGCCGCAGGCCTGTGCCGCGGCCGCGATTTTGCTGACGGCGGTCTGCACGAAACAAGAGCGAGACCGAACGATGAACAATACGCCACAAGCTCTCGTCCTACTGGTCTGCGTTCTGGCGACGGTCACTGCGCGTGGAGCCGAGCGATCCCTGGATGACGCGAAAGCGGTGAGCCAGGACCGGATCCGCGGTCCGCGCCTGACCGATGTGGACTTTTTTGCTGCGTTGGATCTTGCTCGGCCCGGCCTGGAGCAGGTCGCGGCGGCCGTCACCGCCGGCGACCACACACGAGCCAAGGCCGAGCTGCTCGCTTACTACCGCGAGCGGCCGGAGCCCTCCGGGCGCGGACACCGCCGTACGGAGTCGCGCACCGAATCGCCCTCGCTGGCGGCGGTGACGAGTTGGAACGGGTTCGTGCATTCGTTCTCCATCGAGTGGACAGGGTGGAAACGCCTTCGCCTGACGAAGCGCGACTTCCAGACGGTGCATCGGCCGCTGGGCTGGGACTTCATCCGGTACATCGCCTTCACGCTGGATGAGCCGGGACAGAAGTCAGAGCGAGAGGCCGCGGTCCATCTGGACGAGCTGTCCCTGACAGGTCCGGGTGGAACCGTGGACTTGGGCCACTTCGAGGATGGGCCGGATACCTGGGAGGGCATCGAGTCCAGTGCCGACCTGGCGCACTCGGGCCAGCGCAGCGGGCGGTGGGTGAGTTCGCCAGCCAATCGCCTGGTGCGGAATGCCGGCTTGGTGCATGACTGGACGAACTACGACACGTTGGAATTCTGGCTGTACTCGCCGGCCGCCAGCGGCGCGCGTGTCAGCGTGGTGCTGGATAGCGAAGACCTGGAGTTCCCCGAGACAGCGCAGGATGTGCTTGACCACCGGTGGCTGCGGGTGCACGGCAAGCTGTACGACATGGGCCAGGACATCGACTGGTCGTTGCTCCCGTTCACCGGAGATGATCCCGACCGGACACGAGAGTGGACCTGGTGCGGGCTGAACCGCATGCATCAGTGGACGACGCTGATGCGCGTCTATCGACTCACCGGCGACGAGAAGTACGCGCGCGAAGTGGTCAGTCAGTTGCTCGACTGGACCGCCGACTGCCCGGTCCCCGAACTCGACTCGGGCAATCAGACGCCGACGTGGCGGACCATCGAGAGCGGCCTGCGCATGATGGGCGCCTGGCCCGACGCGTTCTTCGGACTGTTGAACTCGCCCAGTTTCACGCCCGAGGCCGGCTGCGTCATGCTCAAGAGCATGGTCGAACACGCCCGGCACTTGCAGCGGTGGCGGACAGGAGGGAACTGGCTGGCGATCGAGTGTGCGGGAATGGCCTGCGTGGGGAGCGTGTTCCCCGAGTTCCGGGAAAGCGCGGAATGGCGAAAGCAGGCGACCGACACGCTGTACGCTCAACTCGTCCAGCAAGTCTACCCGGACGGGGCGCAGTTCGAGCTGTCCACCGGCTACCAGTCTGTGGCCCTCGCCAGTTTTCTTCAAGTGTACCGACTCGCGAAACGCAGCGGAGTGGAACTGCCGGCCGACTACGCGCAGCGGTTGGCGGCCATGTACCGCTGCGACCTGTACTTGGCCGAGCCGGACTGGCGACTGCCGGACCTGAATGACGGCAGCCGTCGCTCGGTGCTCGACAGCCTGGCGGTCGGAGCCAGGGAGGTGGCGCCGGATGACCCCGAGCTGCAGTGGGCCGCCAGTGGCGGTCAGGCCGGCGCACCGCCGCCGACCACCAGCACCCTGTTCCCGTACGCGGGCTGGATGGTCATGCGGTCCGGCTGGCAGGGCTCGGGCGAACGCTACGGCCTGCTGGAAGCGGGGCCGTACGGCTACGGTCATCAGCACGAGGACAAGCTCAACGTGATCATCTACGGTCACGGGCGGGAGCAGATCAGCGATGCGGGCTACTACGACTACGATGCTTCCGACTGGCGCCGGTATGTGCTCAGCACCCGCGGCCACAACACGCTCCGGATCGATGGGCAGGACCAGCATCGGGCCGGGCTCCAGGGCACCTATGTGACCAAGGAGCCCGTGGCAGACCTGCAATGGGCCACGAACAGCGCCCTGGATTACGGCGCCGGAGTCTACGCCGATGGTTACGGTCCCCAGCGGTCGACCAAGGTGACGCACCGCCGCGAGTTGGTCTTCGTGAAGCCCGACTACTTCATCGTCGTGGACACGGTGGAGGGCGAAGGCGTGCACCAGATCGAGTCGATATTCCACCTCAATCACGAGGAAGCGGAGCTGGAGGGAACTGTCGCGCGGTCGATGGATCCCGGGGTGTCCAACGTGGTCGTGGCCGCGGCGCCGGTGGAGGGCCTGCAAGTGCGTATCGCCAAGGGCGAATCGACTCCCGAAGTACAAGGCTTCCTTCCCAATGAACGCTGGCGAGCCAGTTGGAAGACCCCGCAGGCACGCTCCGCCGAACATGGGAAGCGGGAGGTACCCACCGTCATCTACACCCTCCGCGCCGCGCTCCCGGCGAAGCTGGTTTACGTCCTGCTGCCGTACCCCGTGGGCCAACGTCCCGACGTCACGTGCCGCCTGCTGCCCTTCGAGGGACAGGGAACTGCCGTGCAGGTGTTGCTGCCCGCTGGCCAACAGCAGGCCGTGTTGATTGGAAAGCCCGGGCAAGCGGTGTCCAGCGGGACGATGCGCACCCAGCGACGGGTCGCGGTCTTTGACACGTCGGGGCCCGCGCCTTGCCTTCGGTCGGAACTCTGAATCGAGCCTTGCCGGCGTCGCTCGACGGCAGATTCCCAGCTATGATGCTGGCGACCGCTCGCGTTCGCCGCCCTAGCCGCCAGGAGCCCACCGATGACTTTCCCGCCGCTCGCCCGTCGCCGCACACTCGATCTCGTGCCGTCTGCTTTGCTCCTCATCGCGTTCGTTGGTCAACCGAGGGTTGCGGCCGCCGATGACCTGGAGACAATTCGCGCCCGGATTGTCGCTCCGCTGCTCGCCGCTCCGGACGGGGAAGCCGCTCACAAGCTGCTGGATTCGCTGCAGCCGGATGGCATCTGGGCCGACATCGACTATCTGAACCAGAGCCGCTCGGCCTGGCCGGCCCCGGCTCATCTGAGCCGCGTGGAAATACTGGCCCGCGCGTACCGGGCGTCGGCGGATCCGGGCCACGGCGAGCGTGGGGTCTTGGCCGCCGCGTTGCAGGGACTTGACGGCTGGCTGCGGCTGGATCCACAGAATCCCAACTGGTGGTGGAACCAGATCGGCGTGCCCAGGGCGCTGCTGCCCGTTTTGTTACTCCTGGACGACGAACTTTCCACTGCCCAACGGGCCGGTGGTTTGAAGATCCTCCGTCGCGCCAGCATCGGCATGACCGGGCAGAACCTCGTGTGGGTCGCGGAGATCACGGCCGGGCGCGGCCTGTTGGAACGTGATGCGGATCTGGTCGCGACGGCCTATCGACGAATCGCTGACGAGATCCGCGTTGGCCTGGGCGAGGGAATTCAGCCGGACTTCAGCTTCCATCAGCACGGCCCCTGTCTGTACAGCCACGGCTACGGCGCGGCCTTTATCGCCGATGGTGCGCGAATCGCGGCCCAGCTGGACGGCACGGGCCTGGCCTTCCCTCCCGAGAAGATCGAGTTGCTCACGCGACTGATTCTCGACGGCACCCAGTGGATGACCCGCGGCGACGCGACAGATTTCGGCGCCGAGGGACGCGAGATCACGCGGCCGGGCCAGTCGGCGAGCCACTTGGCATCCGCCGCACAGGCGATGCTTCGCCTGGCGGGCGGTCGCGAGGACGAGTTCCGCGCTGTGGCGAGTCGCGCCGCCGGCCGCCGGGATGCTCCGCCGCTGGTCGGTAACCGCCATTTCTGGCGTGCCGACCTGATGACCCATCATCGGCCGGGGTATTACGCTTCGGCCCGCATGCATTCGACACGAATTGCGAACACCGATGGACCTGCCAACAGCGAGGGCCTGCTGAGCCACCACCTGGCCGATGGCTGCTTCGTGCTCATGCAGAGCGGGCGCGAGTATCGCGACATCTTCGGCGTCTGGGACTGGCAGAAGATCCCCGGCACGACCGTGCGGCAAGAGCCTGAATTGACGGGCTCGCCGCGGCGCATGGGAACGACGGATTTCGTCGGCGGTGTCTCGGATGGTGCCAGCGGACTGGCCGCCTGCGATTTCGAACGAAACGGCCTGACCGCCAAGAAAAGCTGGTTCTTCTTCGACGAGGGAGTGGTTTGTTTGGGAGCAGGGATCTCGGCCGCAGCCGGCGGGGCCGTCGTCACCACGCTCAACCAATGCAGTCTGGACGGCGACGTCCTGCTGACCGAAGGTGGGAAACCGGCAATCATCGACCGTGGCGAGCATGCTTCCAGCGCCGCCGACTGGCTCTGGCACGACCGTGTCGCCTACGTCTTCCTCGAACCGGCCCCCCTGCGTATTCAAAACGACGCTCGATCCGGCAGTTGGCATGCGAGCAACCGCCGCTATTCCGAACGCCCCGAGACGCGCGACCTCTTCACTGCCTGGATCGAACACGGCGCCGCCCCTCGCGCGGCCAAGTACGGCTATCTCGTTGTCCCGGGAATCGACCGCGAAGCCGTCGCCGGTTGTCCAGCCAAGGCCGAGGTTCGTGTGCTGGCGAACGACGATCGGCTCCAGGCAGTGGCCCACGAGCGCCTCGCTCTCGTCGCCGCGGCCTTCTACTCGCCAGGGGAGATCCAGGTCCGGCCGGGACTCGCGATCCGAGTCGACAAGGCATGCCTCCTGCTCGGGCAAATCCAGGACGGCGAGATCTTGCTGACACTGGCAAATCCGACCAACACGGCGAGCGACATCGAGGTGACCGTATCGACCGGCCAAACGGAGCCGACCTCGCACCGGTCCGTCATTCACTTGCCGGATGGCTTTCCAGCGGGCAGCAGCGTCACGAAGTCCATCTCGCTCGGGCCGGGCCGCTGAATCGCGCTGGCGGTCATTATCGTCCTCCTGGGCTCAGCGGCGTCAGGGGGCCGATGTACTTCTTGGCGACCACCACGTGGTCCCACCAGACTTGGCTCGTGCCCTGCTCGGGTTGCGACATGTAGCGGTAGAGCCAGATGGCGTTGATCTTCAGTTCCGGGGTCGTTCTCCAGGCAAAGCCGGGGAAGGGCTTGCCGCCCTCGATCGCGACACCCTTGCCCTGCTGGTAGTCCCAGGTGATGCCCGGTCTGGTCGTGTACGGCTGGAACTTGTCGTAGATCCAAGTGCCGACCGCGGGAAAACCTTGGCCCAGGTAGCTGGTGATTTGGCCGTCTTGGTTGCGGCTGAGTTTCCCGTCGAGCCAGTAGGCCTGCTCGCCGTTGCGGTCGCCGATGTCGTTCAGCTTGACCATGACTTCCAGACAGATCCACTGTTCTTTGGCGACGGGGCGGGGCGGCACACCGCTCTCGAAGCTGTTCCCCCAGGTCTGACCCCGAGGCGGGCTGCCTCCCATCTCGTGCCAGTAACTGTAGAAGTTCCAACTGGAGAAGTCGCCCGGCTCGACCTGGGTCGTCCAGCGTGCCGCGCCCTGCGGCCGTTCGCCGGCCCCGCCTTGAGCCCAGGGTGTGGGTGGCTGGAAGCCGATCAGCCCGCTTCCGTAATGGTGAATTGGGGCATGCTCCCGGTTGAATTTCATGTAGAAGCGGAAGAACAGCTGCTCGTAGCCAAACCCACCCTGCTCGTTCTTGAGCCGGCGGTAGAGATTGCCGCCGTCCAGGTAACCTTGCGTGCCGCCTGCCACTCGGGTCAAGAGCAGCGACTGCTTCCCACCGCTTCCCGGCGGCACCTCGTCTGCTTTGGACATAATCGGCTTGCCGACAGCCGCTTCCCAGTGGCTGCAAATCTCGTCCACCGAGCCTTCGAACGACTCCACAAAGACGACGTCCGGGTCCTGCTCGATGCCGACATCGCCGGGATACTTGGCGGCGAGGCCCGTCGGCCCCTCCGGAATCGCCGGCGTGGGCCGCGGCGGAACCTGGACCGCGGAAGCCTGGTTTCCGGCCTGTGATCGATCGGCGCCGGTTGCCTGTGGAGCAACGCTCATCGCCGCGAACGCAAACACCACCACAGCCTGGATCGACCTCATCAGGAACCCTCCATCACAAGCAAGGCATCGTCCCGACCCGCAGGTGTCGTAAACGGCTTCCGCCGGTCATCGGACTGGCACATCGCAGCGGCCTGGAAACGGGCATCGTTCGGCTCCCCGTGCGCCGCCCGAATCGACTTTCCGCCAAGGTAGGTCGCGCTTGGCTGGCTGTCAACAGTCGCCGGACAGTCGCTTGTCGCCGGACAGTCGCGCGACTTGGCAAGGAGATCCAGTGCCGCGCATGCGCGACGCGTGGGCCGGTTGTCGGCCTGTCAGCCGACGGAGTCACCCGTTGATCGTAGCCCGCTCTTCGATCGCCGCCGATTGGGGCGCGTTGACTTGACCACGTCCGGATCGAACGGCTAGGATTTGATGAAGCGTGTGAACGAGGTAGGTCCTCGAGTGTGGCTGGTGCGTCGAAAGGAGAAGATGATGCCGAACACAGTCCGGTTTCACCGCGTGCTTCGTGCGCCCCCCGAGAGAGTCTATCGAGCGTTCCTCGACGCGGACGCGATGGCCAAGTGGTTGCCGCCGAATGGCTTCACCGGCAAGGTCCATCACATGGATGTCAAGGTCGGCGGCAAATTCAAGATGTCGTTCACGAACTTCACCACCGGCAAGACGCACTCCTTTGGCGGTGAGTACCTTGAGCTGTCTCCGCATGAACGCCTTCGTTACACCGATCAGTTCGACGACCCAAACCTGCCAGGCGAGATCCAGGTCACCGTCACGCTAAGGAGGGTTTCCGTCGGGACAGACCTGCAGATCGTGCAAGAAGGTCTGCCCGACGTGATACCCGCCGAGGCTTGTTGCCTCGGCTGGCAGGAATCGCTCACGTTGCTTGCGAAGCTTGTCGAGGCGGAGATTTCGGACTAGCGGTGGCCCGGCCAGGCGCTACTTGCGACCGGGGTCTCGATGCTTTGGGGGACGACAGGCGGGACTGCGGCCGGTCTCCGACTGAGCCGCAGGGCTGACCGCCGGACTCCTGATTTGCCGGAGACCGGCGGGCGGATGTTCCGGCGGGATGCGTCGCGCGCTTACGGGCCCAGGCACACCACGGAGCCGTCCTCCAGACAACCGATCGCGCGGCCGGAGGCCAAGCACATGCCGTGATGGACCGGTGCCGCGGGCAACAGAGCCTCGGCGCCGGGACGGCCATCTGCTTTGCCCAGCAGGGTGACGAATCCCTGCATCTTCTGCGGGTCGCTATCCCAGACACGGCCGGCGGCCACGAGCCAGTCCGCGGCCAGTGCCAGCGATTCGACTTGGCGCTGACTGGAGCAGGTCCACGTCCAGGCATAGGCGGGCTGCTTCGGGTCGGCCTGGTCGGCTGCGGCGCGGTCGATGGCAAAGACCTTGCGTCCCGGGCCGAAGCCAAAGTACCGCGCGTCATCCCAGACCACGACGTCGGCTGTCAGCTGACCTACGGGAAACTTGCCGCCGCGACGCGTGCCCAGCCACGTCCAGGTGCCGTCGAGCAGACCGTCCAAGTTCTCGCCCGGGTTTTCCTTGCGGTCGGTCGCTTGCATCGTTCCAGTGGCTGGATCGAAAGTCCACCGCTGCATGGCGATCGCGCCAGCGCGCCACGCCAGCACATCGCAACGGCGGCCGGGTGTGGCCGAAGCCTGCGCCGCCCAGCGCGTCGCGCCGGTGGCGGGATCAAAGGCCAACATCGCGCAGCCGCCGTCCATTTCGGTGGAACGTCCGGCGATCGCATAGCCGACCTCGCCCACGACGAGCGGCGAACCGACGACCGGCCACGCCGACTCGACCTGACCGAACGCAACCAACCGCCGCTCTTCCGGAGCGACGCGCGTGCGCCAGACGAGTTTGCCGGTGTCCGAGGCGAACGCGTACAGGTAGCCGTCGTGACTGCCCGTCAGGCACAGCCCGCGATGCACGGTCGGCGGACTGTCGATCCGCGCGCCGGTGGCCGCACGCCATTTTTCGCTGCCCGTCTCCAGGTCCCACGCGATCACTTCGCCTTCGCAACAGGCCGCTCCGTAGACCGTGTTTTGCGCCACCACGGGCGCACTGAGCCGCGGTGCCAGCGCGTCCTGCCAGACGGCCGCCAGCGGCGTGGCCTGGCCGGGAAGTGCGGCGACCCGCCACTTGATGGCAAGTGCCGTCGGCGCGGCGGACGGGCCGGCGCCGGAACGCTCCGCATTGCCGCGGAACGTGGGCCACTCGGCCGCCGAGCCGGCGGCGGAATCCGGCGGCAGGATCGGGCTGGCGCCCGACTCGACCGAACGCGGAGCCTGAAACGCCTCGTCTGCCGGCAATGTGGTGTGGCCTAGCGCCACGAACCCGGGCACTTGCGCCGGCGCACAGCGGCACCAGTTCTGCGCGATGTACAGCTTGCCGTCGGTTGCGGCCGCGCCCTGCACGCACGAACCTCGCACACCACCCGAGCGATAGCGTTGTCCGGTTCTCACGTCCGTCCAGTCGCCGCCCCGCGGCGTGCCGCCCACGTCGCCCAGCAGCATCGGCGGGACGCACATCCCCGAGGTGATCCGAATGGGACTCTCGCCCAGAATCTTGCCAGAACCCGATTCGAATCGCTTCGATCCAAACCAGATCTCGTCCCCGACCACCAACGCCATGGGGCCGCCATCGCTCGGCGCATCCCAGCGTTTCTTTCCATCGCTCAGCGAGAGGACGACGATCTGTTGGCAGCCCACGCCCGCCCCTGCCGAACCTGCCTTGTGACGGCCGAGCACCACCGAGTCTTGACCCAGGCACATCAGGAACAAGTCCGCTCCGCCACCCAGGTCCGCAGGCGTCGTCTGCCAGCGGAGTTCGCCCGTCTTTAGCGCGCGAGCCACCACCGCCTGTTCCTTGACCGGATAAGCGCCATGCGTCAGGTAGACCACGGTGTCGTCGATCGCCAGGACCTGCTGCGCAGCCACGGGGTCCTTCCAGAGCATCTTGGCCGTGTCGGCCTCGAAGGCCTCGACCGCACCCTGGCCGGTGCCGCCGAAACGGACGTCCCAGAGCGAACTATCGGGTTTGCTGGCCGAATCCCACATCGCCTTCCGCCCAACGGTCTCCCAGCCGGCCGCGATCGCGATGCCGTTAACATAGACCAGGCGGCTGGTCGGAAACGCCACGGGAAAGGAACGCAAGATCCCGCCGTCCGCCGCATTTACGGCGACCAAGGCCTGATCCTTGACGACCAGCACAACCGCACCGTCGGTGGCCAGCGGCAGCGCGTTGAGCGTGTTCAGGTCGGACTTGGGGTCTTCCGTGCCGAGCGGGAGTTTCCAGAGCGGCAGCCCGCTGGCCGCACTGCGTGCTGTCAACCACTGCTGCTTGGCCTGGTGGTTCTGGGGATCGGTCACCAGGTTTTCCGACTCGGTCATGCTGATGCTGAAAACACGGCCGCGGGCGGCGACGTACGAACGGGCCGAAGCCCAGTGTACGATGTTCAAAGGCAGGCCATCCTGCCAGCGTACGCCGACGGGAAAGACCACCGGGTCGGTGGCCACACGATTTCCATCGGGGCCGCCCAGCGGGTGCGTCCATGACCGCCCCCCGCGGAACGGCTTGACGGTCTTCTTCCACTGGCTGTCAGACTGCTCCAGCAGCAAGCCTCCGGGCGCTAGAACGCGATCCAACTCGGCCGCGTCGATGCCAGCCGACTGCAATGCGGCGGCGTTTTCGACGATCATCACGTCGGCCAGATCGGCGACGTACGGCAACGACTTGGTCGTGAG
Source organism: uncultured Planctomycetaceae bacterium (assembly GCA_903927685.1). The sequence goes on along the minus strand of CAIYOB010000530.1, from coordinate 9,496 downwards.
CTTCTCGACCTGCGCTTGGCCTTGCACGCCCCGCTCCTGGATCGACGCGCGCACGCGCTCGCAGGCCGCGTCGTCGAGCGCCAAGCCGTGGACCAGCATTCCGCTGGAAACCGCCAGATCGGCTGTCAGGTCTTCGCTGCCCGCCTGGCCGCAGCCGAGGTGCAGGCAAAGGCCCTTTTGGACGCCGGCCTCGTCGAGCAAGTCCTTGACGCTCTCCGCCGACGTGGCAGCGACCGAGGTCAGAAGACACGCCGCGCAGCCAACGATGTGAAAAACGGTTCGCATGTGAAGTATCTCCCAAGGAAAAGCAGCCCTGTTTCTGATCATCTCACGTCCTCCTGAAACTGAACACTCAACGGGTTGCTTCCAGGCACCTCTCCATTGTGTGCGCACCCTCCAGGGCGTCAACTAGCACCGTTCACGAAATAGGGTCCTCGTTGAACGCCCAGCCGGCAGGCGACGGCTTGGGTGGCGGCATCCCGCTGATCCGCCGTCGCCTGCCGGCTCGGCGTTAAACGAACTGAGCCGAATTGGGGAAGTTATTTCATGAGCGTTGCGATGCCCCGCCGGGATGAAGGAACAAGTCGATCATGTCCGTCCATGTCTTGAATCCGGAGCAATGAGCGGCGTGGATCGGCCGCAGGTGCGGAAGTACATGACGTAGAACACGTTCATCGTCAGGAACGTGAGGACGACCGGCCCGATGCTTGCCAGGAACTGGGTCCCCTGTGGTGCGCCAACCGCCTTGGCCGTGAGCGTCAGCATATAGGTCACGGCCATGAGGATGGCAAAGGTCCACCGCAGACGGCGTTGGAGCGTGGCTGCCTCGGGACGGCCATCGAGCAAAATGTGAGGGGCCAGGGCCACGGTCCCCCAGAAGCTGAACATGCCGGCATGGAACAGGGCGATCAACAAACGCGGCGAGGTCCGGTCGCTCCACGGGGACAGTCCGATGATGAACCACTCCACCGCGAGTCCGATCCCACCGGTGGCCACATAGTACAGCGCGGCGGCAAGCCAACCCTGGACCAGCCTGTGCAGGACCGCACGTACGCAGCCAGCGATCCCCAGGAAGACGACAAAGGGGATCAAGGTGAAGATCCAGAGAACGTACGATCCCTTCAGCACGCCTTGCGTGATGAATTCCTCGAGACCCGCCGTTGCGAGGCCGTACAGGAAGAACTTCTTGGTCGAGGGGTGAAACATGCGGGTAGCCGTGCGCGCGGCAGCCCAACCTTGAGCCGAACTCCTGTCGCTCTCAGGGAACGCGACGGTAGTGGATCAGGTCGGAGCTGTGCGGCTTCGGGAGGGTCAGAATCCACTCACTCATCAGTTCGGTGCCGCTGGCGCGGGCTGTCTTGCCGGTGCAGTCAGAGGTGAACTCGTATGTGGCTCCGGGCTCCAATCCGTGCAGCGCGACTTGCGCCGAGTTGTAAGGACTCTCCGAGCGGCGAAAGGCCAGCACGAGGCCCTCAGCCAGGTCCGGCCGGTGGTACTGGACCGCGGTCCATTGGCTTGGGTCGCGCGAGTAGGGCAGCAGCGGATACCATGCGCCGATCAGCAGATGCCGCACTTCGAGGTACCTGCCGAGCAACCGCTGGCCGCGGGCCAGATCGAAATCGGGCGCGTCGGCGATCCAGCCCAGGCACAGGGACGAGGCCATCGTCGAGTGGAACGAGTATTCATCGAGCTTGTTGAGGTGGGCAACAATGCAGTTGTTGGGCAGATACTGGCTGGTGCCCCAAAGGGCGGCCTGATCGACATCGTCGTCAAACCAATAATCCGTCTTCTGGGCGATGTGCAGACGCTGGATCGTCTCCAAGTCGATCCGGTGGCCGCCACTGGCACACTCTTCGCGCAGGCTGTCCGGCCAGGTGCTGGCCAGCCGGTCCCAATAGGCATACAGGCCCGCAATGTATTTCATCTCCGTGATGCCTTGGCGATCCGGCGTGTCATTGAACATCCAGTAGGGACGCGGATCCATGTTGAAATCCTGACGGTACACCCGAAACCCCGGCAGCTCCATGAACCCTTTGACGATGTTGAAGAAGTAGTCCTGGACCTCCGGCAGGCCGAAATTCAACAGGTACGTTCCCTGCGGCCCCGGCACGCTCGACAAGCACCACTCGGGGTGCAGTTTCTGGACCGTGGTCCCGGCGACGACGCGTTCCGGCTCGAACCACAGGCCGTAAGTCATCCCGCGCTGCTTGGCCGCCAGTGCGACTGGTGCCATGCCCTGCGGATAGGCGTCCGGGCGGGGATCCCAGTTGCCAGCGCCCGCCGGCCACCCTCCCGTGAACCAGCCCGCATCGGTCAGCAACGCCTCCAGGCCAAGTTTCGCGTAGGCTTGGATCAGGGAGATCTGGTTCTCTGCGTTGCACTCGTTCAGCCACGCCCCGCCGCGAGTGAAACAGGTGTTGCAGAACGGGATCGGCAGGGGCCGCTCGCCGTCCCGCTGGGCGGCGTAGTGCTTGTACAGCAGTTGTCGGAACTGCGCGTTGCTCTCCAACGTATCGCCCGGCCAGGAGAAGACCAGCATGCGCGGCGAGCGGACCTGTTCGCCGGGATGCAGCAGGAAGCGGGTCTTGTCCATGCCCGCCGCCACGTGAAGCTGCCTTCCATCTTGGCACTCCAGCGTTGCCTGCCAGTAGCCGGACCAGCCGACCGCGATGATGACTGACCCGGCTCCGGTCTCCACCTTGAAAAACGGGAGGTCCTTGCCCGACGAGCGACCGTGGCCGGCATCCAAGGTCTGTGGATGTTGCGCGTCCACCGCCACGAGACGCGGTTCGAATTGCTGCGGGTCCGGAGTACCGCCGTGCGTTTTGTGCAGGAGATAGGGCGCCGCAGCTTGCGTCTCTGACGGGTCCGTCGGCGCAGACCGATCCCTGGGCCGCGGGGTCTCGAAATTCAGGTCGAGGGCCTGCACATTTTCGATGATCGCCGTATCCGCGTCGCCGGTGTTCTCGAAGTACAGAACCCAGTCGGCTGCGTCCGCCTCGGGGAAGCGCGTCACTTGCCAGGTGACAGTCAATCCGCTGCCGGGCTCGCTCCATTGGAGCGTGGAGACCTCGCGGCCGTCCGGCTGCTTGACGGGATCCGCGCGGCTCACCTTCCAGGTCTCCAGGACGATGTCGCTCGACGTGCCGCCATACAGAAACGAGAAAGGGTAGCGCGTGGCGCCGACCGGAACGACTCCCTGCGGAATCTGGTCGACCTGGACCGTCTTTCCACCCAGGGTCGTGAGGGTCGCCTCAGCCCAATCCGCCCAGTCGCACGGCGACCCATTGCCGCCATCGGTGACCAAGAGGTCGAGGACTCTGGCACCGCCGACGTCGACCTCGACCTTCTCCGCCTCCTGGCCCGCGAGCATCAGCTGCGAGCGGTAGACCTCCCGATTCCCCGCCAGCACCACGAACACCACCGATCCGATCGGTTGGCCGGCGGGGTTGGTGACCGAGTTGTTGTCCACGCCGGTCAGCGCCGTGAACTTGCTGATCGGATCGGGCGAGAAGATCCGGATTCGGCTGTTCGCGTGCGTGCCGAGCCCGCGTTGAAATTGGTGCGTGCCGAGCGTCATGGTCCCGCCCATGCAGGTTGTGCCGAGGCCGAGTCGCTCGAAATCCTGGTAGAGCAGTTGGAGCCGGGGTTGATCGGGCGGCGAGGTGTTGGCGTAGGGCACGGCGAGCAACTTGTCGACCCACGGCGACGCCGGACTGTCCGCCGCCCGCGCGAGGCCGGCAGCGAACAGCAAGAGCCCGACACCCAGGGTATCCAGCGGGAAGGCGGTGGCGAACTTCATGTCTTGGGCTCCTTCAGGTCCCCGCCCAATCCGAGCTGTTTCAATGTTAGCATCGGGCGGGGAACGGCCATCGATGTCTTCTTGGCGCGTGCGAGAGCCGATTGTAGCCCCACCGCTGCGGGCTGTACACACAGCGCGCCCCACACATTGTCGCCCGCCACAACTGCCGACACAGCGCAACCCGGCGAAGTTCCTCTGGTATAATCGACCTTGGTCACCGTCACCTTCCCCGCCAGCGCCTAAAGTCGGCTGCCGGTCGAGGTCGGGTCTCACGCCCCTCCGCGGTGAACGACATGGAGAACCGGAAGCGATGAAAGTCCCCGTCCTGATTCTGGTTTGCCTGTTCTCGTTCGTTGCTCGGGTCTCGGCGGAGCGAGTGGGCTTTCGCGAGGACTTTTCCAATTCCAAGCCGGATGGCTGGGAGATCAGCAAGTGGCCTGGCATCACGGGCCTGGAGTCGATTACCGGCGATGGCCAGCAGACGACATTCACGACGCTCGCCGGGACCTTCATGACGGGGGCCGCCGCCGCCTGGGCGCCCACTTGGCCCGACTGGGACCAGAACGCGCCGGCAGGACTCGCGATGATCGTCAAGCAGTACCCGATCGTCGTCGACCTTGACCAGTACCATTTCCTGGTCGCCCGGATGACGCACAGCGGAACCTACACGGCGCTGGCCGTGAACGGCTGGGACACGAAGGTCTGTTACACGACAGGCCTGCATGCCGTGGATTTGCGCGACATCCAACAGCCCCGTCTGCGGGGGCGGCAACCGGTCGAGTTGCGGCTGACGTTTCTGAACACCGGCGCGCGGGTCACCTTGGATGAAGTGCGCTTGGTCGATGCCTTGACGCCGGAGGAGCAGGCGGGCTTCATCCCGGCAGGCCTGGATCTGCGTCTGGAGCGGCGGGAGCCGAGTCCTTATCACGGACTGGAAGCCTTGAACGCACGCGCCGGGGCTCCGGTCCGATTTGATCTTCCGGAGGAGCGGGCGGTCTTTCACGACACCAGTACTGGCGCGGTCGTCTGGAAGCTGACACGCAGCGTGCGCACGGAATCGGCGGACAACTTCAATCCCGATGGCTCCGCCTTGCCGATCTACAACCGCAGTTTCCAGGGCCTGGTCATCTACGATCTCACGGCGGGAAAGCCGCGGGAACTCCAGGATTTGCAGGGCAGCCCCGTGTTCAGCCGCGACGATCCGGCCGTGATGTACTTGCTGCACAGCCGCGAAATGGACGGCCAAGCACGTTACGTCATCCGGGCCGTCAACTTCCGGACGGGCGCCACGACGACCGTAGCCGACTGGACAAGCGCCGATCATGGCGGCGCCGAATTCGGGGCCTCGCCGTATTCGGATCGCTTGGTGCTGGGACTGAAGGAAGGCCGCGCCTTGTACCTGATCGACCCGAAGACGTCGGAGCCGAGTCAGCGCGTCCGGCGCGTGCCGCTGCCGCTGCGGATGAAAGGCGCCTCGCTGTCGCACAACGACCAGCGCGTCAACTGGCAGCGATGTTACTACTTCCAGCCGTGGCAGATGGACCTGCAAACCGGCGAGGTCCAGATCGCTCGCTATCCGACCTACGGCGGACATGAAATTTTCGGACGAGGCAGGGTCGTGGGCCGCTATGGGACGCTGATGCTGACCCATCGACTCGGCCTGCTGCCTGGCGACGAGCAACAGGCGGACGAGGTGCGCATCTGGTCGAATTGGGCCACGGATGTGCCGTCCGACTATGGGCGATTGTCCGACGACGATCGTTGGCTGGTGACCAATGGTACGGAAGGAGCGGTGGCCGGCAAGCGTCTGCTGATCGACGGGTGCGAAACGGGAACCGTGCTCCCAGTCGTCCATGACTTCAGCTCGCGCAACTCGTGGGACAGCAACACCTACTCCCGCCTCAGCCCGGATGCCACCAAGATCGCCTACATGTGCGACATGCTGGGCGACACCGACGTCTACGTGGCTCTTACAAGGCGGCCGGAGTCGCCGCGGAACCTGACTTTGGCGTGCGAGGGCACGCAAGTCCGCCTGCGTTGGGAGGCGCCTGCGGCGGCGCGCGAAATCGCCGGTTACAATGTGTATCGCAGTCCGACGAGCGGCCGGGGATACCAGCGGGTCAATCGCGAGCGCGTCCCGGGCTGCGAATTCGTGGACACGCCGCCGCCGGGTCCAGTGTTCTATGCGGTGACAGCCGAGGAACACTCCGGGCTCGAAGGCCTCTACTCGGAAGAAGCCCCCGCAGCAGGGCTCGCTGGCGAGCCCTGCTACCGCGTCTACGTCGATCCCGAGGATGGCCAATTGTCGCCACCGCTGCGGCAGCATTTCGACGGACGATGCTCCAATTTCCGTTGCGTGCGAGTGTGGAAAGAAGCTCCGGCCGAGGTCGCCGGTCAAGCCACGCTCAAGCTTCGCATCCCGGCCCCCGGGGAGTACTATCTCTGGGTGCGCGGACGGGGCCAGGGGCAATTCGAGTGTAGCACTTCCAACCAGAGCGTGGTGGGGCGAATTGACGCCGGTGACTGGGCGTGGACGCCGGTCCGAGCGCCGCTGACGCTTCCCGAGGGATCCCAGCAAATCGTCCTGCGCAGCAGCGACGACGGGTTGTCTCTGGACCTGGTCATGCTCACCAGTGCCGCCACCGATCGGCCGGATCGACTCGACGACCGGGATCCGGTTCCCGCGCCTGTGGAGGGCTTGCGGACAACGGAGGTTGCGCCCGGACAGGTGCGACTCGCTTGGACGCCTTCCGTCGACGCCGATCTCGACGGGTATTCCGTCCACGTGGGCGCTGACGCGGATTTCGTTCCCGGCAACGCGAGCTTGCTGGCTTCTGGACGAGGCACGGAGTGCCTCGACTGGGGTTTCAAGCCAGGAGCTACGCTGTACTACAAGGTGCTCGCCTTCAATAAACGCGGAGCCGAGTCAGCTCCGACGACGGTTGGTGTCCAGGCCCCGCAGATGGCCACGGCCAGCGTCGAACTCGACATCGGCGACGCCACGCTCAGTGGCGGCCTGATCAAGGCGGAATCCCGCGGTGTCATCTCGGCCTTCCTGCCTGTGCCGCTTGACGAAAGCGCCCCACGGCCCACGGCCACTTGGCAGGTCGACGTGCCGCTCGACGGCGCCTACTACGTCTGGGCGCGGTACACCACGCTGGACGCGAAGCGAGTTTCGTTGTTCTGGATCGAGTGCGATGGCCAGAACCCTCTGCGCGGCATGAACTGGCGACTGCGGTTCCCCTGTACCCTCACGCGGCACCTGGACGGCGTGAAGCCCGGTGACGAGACTTGGTTTGTCGACAAGATGCTCGCCGGCTGGTGGGCCGGTCCCTTCGACGCCTTGACCCTCCTCGCCGGCCGCCACTCACTCTCGATCGCGTTTGAACCGACCCACTCGCCACTCGGGCCACGGCTCTCCGCCGTGTTCCTGTCGAACGATCCCTCCTATCGTCCGCCCGGATTCGATCCGCGGGTGGATTTCCGGAAATAGCGCTGTCGCTGCTATTCGCGTTGCTCGCGGGCTGCCAGAAAGCCCCAATAGAAGGCGGTCGGGATAATCGTCTGGTGGATCGTGAACTCGTTACTCGACGGGACGGTGTAGATGTCCCAGTAGCTCTCGTGCGCCGGCCAGGTACGGGAGGGCGGGACCATTTTCTGCAGGAACCAGGTGTGCGCCCAGCCGTCGTGGCCGTAGTTTTCCGCCGGGTCGCTGATGCCGTAGACCGTGATCCCGGCCGGGGCGGGCTGGCCCGTGACCCAACTGTCGATGTGCAAGGGGAACCGCACTGGATGGGGTCCCAGGCCGGTCGTCAACGCCTGATTGTCCGGGTTCGCGCCGGCCGAGAACTGACAGGCCCGCACGGCGCCGGCCAAGTACTTTGGGTCCTCCGTCAATAGCCAGGCATGCGGCAGAATGGCGCCGATCATCTCCGGCGTCGACCAGTACCCGACGAAGCCCATCGGCGGGAGTTGCGGGATACACGTGGTGACGCCAAACGCGTTTCCCTCGGCGAAGGTCAGCGCGGTATCGGCCATCTGGACGATCCACTGGCGGGCGGCGTCGCGGACTTGGGCATCGCCCTGTCCGTCCGGCAGCCGCGCGTAGGCGATGACGGCCTTGTGCTGCTCCATCGGGTTCCCGTCTTGCCCAAGGACGGTCGTGCCGCGGAACTCGTCGTGAAACGCGGCGTCGCCCGTCAGCCGCCATAACTCGAAAGCCGCCAGATTGCGGCGGTTGCGAAACTCCTCTGCCACGCGATCGCGGCGTTGGGCGTCGATCCGCTGCGCCAGGAATTCGTCGCTGTGTCGCACGGCCCAGTCCCAGGCCCGGCGGGCCGATGCCGCGTAGGCCTGCGACAGCTTGGCGTCGCTGGCCGCCAAGGCGCGGGCCAGTTTGGCGGCGCTGGCCGCGTAAATGAACGAACTGTCCGGGGCCGGAGCATAGGCGGACAGCAGCAACGACTCCTGCCAACTCGCTTCGCCGGGCCGCGGATGCGCCGTGGATTCGATCCCGCCGCCGATGCCGCCATCCGCCGTCTGCAGGCGCCGGTACAGGTCGAGGTTCCAGAGCACCTCGTCCAGCACGTCCGGAATCGCATTGCCCGCCTCTGCCGGCGGCAGGGCCAGCTTGATGGCGCCGACCTGCCGCGGAAACAACTCGTACAGGTCGACCAGCAGCCACATGGCTGCCGGATGGCGCGAATTGCGATCCCAGTCGCCGGCGTCCATGTGGCCGCCCCAGGCAGCGGGCAGCAGCCGATCGGTCCGCCGCTGGGCCAGCATCTGAAAGATACCGTCCTGGCCGTCGCCCTCAAGCTCCGCGCCGGACGAAGCGAAGACCTGGACGCCGTCGGCTGGATGCATCGTGCGCGGCCGGCGATAGTCGGTGAACGGCGGGCCGAGTTCGAGGCCGCTGCGGTGATGCAGCAGGCCCTGCATGGAAAGCCGGAAGGCCCGCGTCCACACGTCGGCGGCGATGTCGAACGGGTACGAACAGCCGAGGCCCTCGACATAGACGCGATAGCGGCCGGGCTTTCCGAATGCGGAGAAATCCAGGCCCAGCACGTCCGTCTTGCTGTAGTTGCGGCCCGCTTTGAAGGACTCCTGGGCGTCGCCGGCAATCAGCAGTTGGACCGGACCGGCGAACACCGCTTGGCCCGTGCCGTCGTCCAGCAGTTGGAATTGCAGGCCGTCCGGGTAGTGCAACATTCCGCCAGTGCCCAGCCAAGTCGATAAGTACGCCTGCTTGAAGGGGTCGTCCGGCCGGAAGCCGATGGCGCTGACATGGATCACCGAGCTGCGCGTCTGCCGCGGCTGTTGCCGGTATTCGACGGACGCTTGACGGAAATTGACGCCCGGAAAATCCAGGCGATACGTGCGGCCTGCGACCAACGGCTGCGGCAGCTTCAAGAACACCTCGACGCTGTGCGCCAACGAGCGGTAGGCGTTGGGTTTGCGCTTCCACCACACCGCCGTGGGCGTCGCGGCGTCAGCCTGGAGGTCAGGTCTCCGACTCGACTCTACCTGGGTAATTCGATACGCCCGCGGCTCGCCGACCGTCTCTTCGGTGAGCGGCTGTCCGACGGCCGTGTCTTCCGGCTTGATCCGTCCGGCGTTGATCGCCAAGTGGCCGAGTTGCTCCTGCTTCTTGCCCGTCTTGCGCACGACGACGACGTCCAGCGGCGACTCTTG
>CAIYOB010000529.1 GCA_903927685.1 uncultured Planctomycetaceae bacterium | reverse complement strand
TAACCGCCTGCAAATGCGATGCAAAGCCTCTGTCCGGAACCGGAAAACCGTCCACTCGCATGGTCGTCTTTCACTCCGCGAAAGAACGCCCTTTCGCGGAGCGAAAGGCGACAAACCGCGTCGCACCCTCAGACATGTCATGGGTGTAAACATATCCGAAACGTCCTGCAGCCAGGATTTGTCCCGTGCTTACGTCCACCGGCCTTGATCTTAACCCAGCGATCGCCCGATAAACAGATATGGTATTGTTGACTATGATGATGAAGATTGCTATCATTCTAAGGCGTCTATGCGTGGGAAGGCTCGCGCATGGTGGCCGCGACGACTTGCCGACGCTCCCAGCGGATCGACTCCCCCCAGCCAGAACCGAATCATGTTCACCATCCTGTCACCGCACGACCAAAAGGACGATTTTGCCGTGGCCGAGCAGTTGCAGCCGACGCCGGAGTTGCTCGACGAATTGCGGCGCCGCAGTGAGCAGTTCGAGACCGCGACGGCTCAAGAGATTCTGCGTTGGGCGGTCGAGCGATTTGCCCCTCGCTTTACGATGGCTACCGCGTTTGGCCCTGAGGGCATGGTGATCTTGCACATGCTGGCCGAGATTGCCCCGGAGACGCCCATATTCAATCTGGATACGGGCTACCAATTCCCAGAAACGCTTGAGCTGCGCGAACGGGTCAAGCAGCGGTACGGAATGGAAGTCGAATATAAGCGGCCCGAGCTGACGGTCGAGCAGTACGAACAGCTGCACGGCGGTCCCTTGTACAAGACCAGGCCGGATCAGTGCTGTGCGGAGCGGAAGATTCGAGTCTTGCACGCAGCCGTCCGCGGCATGCACGCGTGGGCCAGCGGGATTCGCCGCGACCAAAGCCCGGATCGGGCGAAAGCGGCGATCGTCAGTTGGGACCGGAAGTTCAGCCTGGTCAAGGTTAGTCCCTTGGCGAACTGGACCAAGAAAGACGTCTGGAAGTTGATCGTCGCGGAGGACATCCCTTATAACCCGTTGCACGATCAGGGGTACACCAGCATCGGGTGCTGGCCGTGCACGCGGGCGGTGATGTTCGGCGAGGACGAGCGGGCGGGACGTTGGAGCGGCTTCGCCAAAACCGAGTGCGGACTGCACACGCTGGACGACGAGAAATGAACGTCTCTGCGCGAACCGAGTACGCCTGCATCGCCCTGTTGGAGTTGGCGTTGCACTACGATTCGGGCCAGCCGGTTCGAGTCCGCGAGATCGCTGCGGCGCATGGCATCCCGCCGCAATTCCTCGTGCAAATCCTGCTGCAGTTAAAAGCCGCGGGACTGGTCGCCAGTACGCGCGGAGCAGCCGGCGGCTATCGTCTGGTCAGGTCCCCCGCCGACTTGTCCCTCGGCGAAGTAATGAGCGTCATCGAAGGCCCGTCGCCCGCAGGCAACGGCAATTCGCCCCCCACGAGTCCCGTGTCCCGCATCCTTCTGCAAACCTGGCGCCGCGCCGCAGCCGTCGAGCGGCAAGTGCTCGATTCCACCCGGTTCGCGGACCTGATCGACCAGTTGCGAGAGCCGAGCGAGCAGATGTTCTACATCTAGTTCATTGCCGGTGGCTCGTGTTCGGTTGCCACCAAGGCTTCGCCCGCGTCGTTCTCCGGCGCGGTCGGGAACGCGTCGGCGCGGATGTGCTCGGCGGCCAAGTGGCCGAATTGCCAGCCGGAACCGACCGACCGGATGGCGATCTCGATCGAGCGGCCGAAGTTCCCCTCCATCGTCCAGACCTGTCCCAGGTTCTCGTCATACGCCAAGAGCATGAACGTGTGCCCGGGGATCCGTACATAGTCGCCGTGAATCGGTTCCTCGTCGGTGACGTCGTCGATCTCGCTGCCGCCCCGATACGGCGTCTGCCCGCGGAACAGCCGGCCCAGATTCGCTTGCCCGTAACTGGCGCCCACGGTGCAGAAGCCGGTCGCCCACAGATAGTAGGCGTGGCAATCCATGCGATAGCCTCCGTCTCGCGGCCAGCCGCGTTCCGTACAGTACCACTCGCGGAACGTGCGCATGGCAATCTGCTGGCGGGCCCGCTGGATCAGGCTGTCGCCCGACGTGGCGACATAGTAGGGCCCGGGAATCCGGCCCAACACCGTGTCCGGCCCGTACTGAGCCGCCTGGCGGTGCAGCTTGACGAACAAGCGGTAGACCTTCTGCGGCTGCACGATTGACTCGCCGTTCTTGTTCGCGATCTGGAACGTGGCCAGCTGCTCGTTCTGAACAGCTCCATTGCGATCCCACGCGACGGGACAGAACTGAACGTGCGTGCTGGCCGAGTTGCTCAAGTCCGTCAGCTTGACTTCGGCCACCAGACCCTCGCTCACGCTCGCGACCTGCTCGTCCATGACCCGCAGGAACACGCAGATGCGATCAGCCCACGCCACGTCGAGCGACTTGGCGAGTTCGTAATTGTAGTCGACCCGCAGCGCGCGACAGTCCGCCGACTCGGGATCCGCTTTGGGCGCCACCCGAACACCTCCGCTGCCGCCGCCATAGGCCCGATTCGAGGACCGGAAACGCAACGGCCAAGCGTGCCCGTCCTCCGCGACGCTCAGCAGGCAAAACAGCAGCAACAAGGCGGAGGGGCAGATTCGAGATCGCATAGCAACACCTCGTAAGCAAAACATCCGTGATTGACAAACAACCGGGATGCACCAGAATCCGACAGTGGTTCGGATCGAGCACCCTGACCAACAGTGACGTTCCTGGAGTGAGAATCGAGGAAGTCTAGGGGGGATTTAACGAGGCGAAATATATCGAGTGCCAGCCGCGTCCGAAAGCAGGCCACCGGGCCCGCAGCGCAATTGGGTTCAAAGCCTGTTAAGCTAGGCAATTACACAGTGAACTTAAGTACTTACGAGGCGTGTCCCGATGTTGCTCAGACTGTTTTCTTTGTTCATTCTGATTCCGTTGGCCGAATTGGTGCTGCTGCTGTATTTGGCCGATGTGACCGGTTGGCAGTCCACACTTCTGTTGGTCATCGCCACCGGCGTGGCGGGAACTCTGCTGGCCCGCTCCCAGGGGTGGCGAACCTGGTTGCGAATCCGTGAAGAGTTGGCCGCAGGCCGACTGCCGGCGGACTCGCTGCTGGACGGCGTGCTGATCTTCGTCGCCGGGGCGTTGCTGTTGACGCCCGGCATCCTGACGGACTTGCTCGGAATCTCGCTGCTGATCCCCGTGTGCCGCAGCTACTACCGGCGCCGACTGGTGGCGTGGTTCAAGTCGCGGTTTACGATCCAGACCTCGGGCCCAGCCTCGGGCTTCGGTGCCTGGGTCCAGCCGCAGGGCCGGTCCGAGGTCATCGACTCGCATGTCATCGAGCAGGTGCCCGAAGCGGAACAGCGGCGAGCCTGAGGCCTGATCTCCGAGCCTCATTGCGAGCCTCATTCGAGCCGCGTTCGAGCCTCAGCTTGACACCCACCCAGGTGCTACTTACGCTAACTTCTTCCTTGTTTCTTGATCCGGGGGCTTTGCGATGCGCGTGCGACTTGATGTTGGGATCGTGTTTCTGGCGGCGTGCCTGGTTGGCTGCGGCTCACAACAAACGCCCGAAGTCAAGCCGGAATCAGGCTCCGCTCCGGCGGCAACCGCCCGTCAGGGGACCATCGGCTTCTCCGCCCTGACGCTCAAGAATCCGTTCTTCAAGATCATCGCCGACTCGCTGGCCGAAGAGGCCCGCAAGCAGGGTTTCGAGGTGATCGTCAGCGACGCTGAACGGGACGTGCAGGAGCAGACGAAGCATGTCGAGAACTACCTGGCGCAGGGCGTCACGGCGATTGTGCTGAATCCGACCGACAGGATCGCGATCGGACCGGCGATCAAGAAAGCCAACGAGGCCGGGGTGCCGGTCTTCACCTGCGATCTGGAATGCGAAGTCCCGGACGTGGAAGTCGCCGGGCACGTGGGGACCGACAACTATGGCGGCGGCAAGCTGGCGGGCCAGGCGATGATCGAAGTCCTGGGCGACGCGGGCGGCGAAGTCCTGATCGTGCACTTCAAGCAGGCCAACTCGTGCGTCGAACGTGTCCGCGGTTTCCGCGAGGTGATCGACGGGCACAATCAGGGCCGGACCAGCGGCAAGATCGACATTGTCGCGGAACTCGAAGGCGGCGGCTTGCAGGACCAAGGCTTCCGGGCCACCGCCGATGCGCTGCAAGCGCACCCCAACCTGAACGCCATCTTCGCCATCAACGATCCGTCCGCCCTGGGCGCGTGGACCGCCTTGCAGCAAGTCGGCAAGGCCGAACACGTCAAGATCATCGGCTTTGACGGCCAATTGGAAGGCAAACAGGCCATCAAGGAAGGCAAGATCTACGCCGATCCGATCCAGTTCCCGGAAAAGATGGGTGTGCTCACGATGCAGAACATTCTCAAGCACCTGGACGGCGAACCATTCGAGCCGAAGACCTACATCCCCACCGAACTGTACCGCCGAGCGGATGCCGAGCGCGACCCGGCGCTGCAGTAGACGGCGAGGTGGTACTGCGGGACCGGTGGTCGGCCCGAAAACGACTAACAACGGACCGTCGTCGAGGGGCTTAGTCTCCGGGGCGAGCGCCGTCACGCTGCTGCGAATGACCGTATCCTGGCGACTGGCTCAGGGGGCGCCGATCTTCAGGTTGTCCACATAGAACACGGCTTCGGCGCTGGCGTCGGCGATCAAGCCAACCCAATCGAGTCTCTGGAACTTGGGATCGCACGGCAGGTCGAGTTGGATCAGTTCGCCGCCGAGCGGTCCGTGGCGCAGGGTCCACTTGCCGCTGGCGCCGTCGCCCAGCTCGCAGCTGATCTCGAGATGCAGCCACTGACCGACCGGCACCTGCCCGATCGGGCGGCCGCCGGACAGCAGCTTGCCGTCACCCTCGATCCGCACCGACGGTCCGACGCGATAGCTGCCGCCCGAGTATTCACGCCACTCGAAGTGCCCCACCGCGCCGCGTTCGATCCGCACGTCGAAACGGCCTTGAGCCCGGCCGGTCGCCAAATGCGGCGAGTACCACAGATGCGGGTTGAAACTGTGCTTCTGCCCCGGCGCGTCGGTAAGTTTCAAGCACTGCCGGCCGGCAGCCGCCAATTCGTCGGTGACGACGATGCCGCCCACCTCCTCGACGCTGATCGTCGGTCCCTCGGGCTGCATGCCCGCCAACGCGGCCTCGAAATCCTCCTCGACCGGCGTCGCCTCCGGTTCCTTGGGCGGCTGGGGGACAAACACCGGGCGCTCGATCCGCTGCGGGGCACGGACCCAAGCGGGCTCGCCGTACAGGCCGATCTGGTTTGGATCGATGGGCACGAAGCCCAAGCGGAACGCTGGCGAATCGGGCTGCAGCCGGAAGTCAAACCGGTCCGGAGCGACGAATTTCGGATCGGCGATCAGCGAGTTGCGGTCGTGGCCGCGCGCCTGCCACTGGGCGAACGTCGCGTCGCCGAACTTGATCTCGCCGTCGGGGTGCGAAGCGTCCCAGTACAGGTTCCGATCCATGTCGAACTTGTCGTTCGTCCAACCGCCCTTGAGCAACTTACCGTTGTCAAAGTACACGATGTTCCGCTCGAACGTGAACGAGAGGTGGTCCTCCTGCCGCGCGCGGCTCAACTGGTAGTCCTTGCCCAGCGCCCAGATGTTGTTGCGGACGACGTTCTCCTTGCCGTAGTGCTGGTGGAAATTAGCGTAGGTCGTGCCGTAACCGATATTATTCTCGATCAGGATCCCCGTGCTGCCTTCGTCGGTATAGATCGCCAGCGAGCCCGTGTGGTGATCGTAGACATCGTGCACCAGGTTGTTGCGCAGGACGGTCCCGGGCGAATCGCCCAGGCAATAGATGCCGCCCATGTCGCCCAGCACGCCGCGGCCGAGATGGTGAATGTGGTTGAACTCGACAACGTTGTGATGCGCACTGCTCGGCGCATACCCCCAACTCCAGCCTACCGAGATGCCGGTGTAGTACAAGTCGCAGATCTCGTTGTGCGAGACGCGGTTGTAACTGGTCCGGCCGATCCAGACACCGACCGCACCGGGGTCGATCTTGCCGCCGTCGTGGATCAGGTTGTTGTCGACCGTATTGCGCTGGGCGCGCTCAGGCTCGCTGTGCGGATCGGTCTGCTCGCCCAAGCGAACCCCGCCGGCGCCCAGGTCGTGGATTTCGTTGCGGGCCAGCAGATTGTCCTGACAGCCGAACCGCAGCCAGACGCCATAGGTCCCCAGGTGAGCCAGTTCGCAGGCTTCGACGGCGCAATTCCTCGCCCCCACCGCCTCGATCGCGCCCGGCAAGTCGCACGCCGCTTGACTGGCGGCATGCCCTTCCGGCGGGACGTCCCAGTCGGTGTGCAGCAGCCGCAGGTTCTCGAAACGCACGTGGGATACGAACTGATCCTCCGCCGGCTTGCCTGCCAGGACGAGCAACTGCCTGGCCACCGGGCCAATCACGGTCGCCTGGGTCAGGTCCTCGCCGGGGAACGGCACGTAGGACAGCAACCCCGCGGCGCGGTCCAGATACCACTCGCCGGGCGCATCCAGCGCTTCGGGCACGTTCTCGACGTAATAGCGGACGTTGCCGCCCCAGTAGTCGAAGGCCCAGGGAAGCGGACTGCGAAAGCTGACGATGCGTTTCGCTTCGTCCAGGGCTGCGATCCGCTGGTGGCCGACTTCCCAGGACTGGTAGACCACCACCACGGCCTCGTCCAGGCGCCTGAACTGCCGCAAGTCGCCCGACTTGAAACGAAAGGCCACGTGGCCGCTGGAGACGGGCTGGCCGGTCTTCGCGTCGGTGATGGGCGGGGCCTTGCCCGCCGTATAGAAGTAGTCCTCGTTCGGCATTCTCGCCCGCGTCCGGCGCTGGCCGTCGACCCACAGCGCCGCAAAGTTCCATCGGCCCGCCTGGACGTCCGGCAGATGAACAACCCAGCGTTCGCCTTGCCGCTGCCAGCCGGTGATCCTCTGCCCGCCGGAGATGATCGGTCGCGAGCCGGGATCGCCGACGTAGCAGACCGGACAGGATTCCGTCCCCGAGTCCTGCGGCTCGAAGACGAGCGGTTCCTGGATCGCATACTCGCCGCTCTGAACGCAGACCCGCACGGGCTGGTGCAATGCGCCGGCGGCTTTCTGCTTGCGGATCGCGTCCCGCGCGCCCGCCAGCGAAGCCAGCGGGCCGTCGGTCTGCGCCTCGTTCGGCTGGGCCAGACGCCCACTCCAGGCGTCGTTGCCCCGGGGCGAGACGTGCAACTCGATCGCGGCCGCCGGTTGGGCAGCCAGCGCCACGCTGACAAGGAACTCGGCGATTGGGAACATGACAGACTCCAGCTCCAGGCTCCAGCCTTGGTGGTAGGGCGGCGCATCCCAGGCCACCGGTGCACGTCAGGAACGCAGGAACACCACGACCGCCTTGGTGTCCCTGATCACGTTATTCCACCAATCGCCCCGGCTGGATTCAACCGGGCATGCCGGAATCGAGATCGAGTTCGATCCCGACGGCATCGCCAATGGACTCGTCGAGTCTTTTCCGGCGCCCACTGCTGACACACCGCCACAAAACGCCGCCTTGGGGATGGACGTTGCCGGTGTCCGAGTCAGCCGTGGGGGCTCTACGAGTCAGCGAGCGCTTGGGCAACGTGTTTTCCCCTTTCAGCAGCACGGAGCCGCTTCGCCGTGCGGATAGCGGTAGTCCGGGGCCGCATTGGTCGAGACGCGATTCGTTCGGCAGCTGGCGTGCGAAGGGCAGTCATGAGCCAGGTTAGAACTCCAGCGTCCCTACCGCGTCGGCGACAGACTTGAATCCGTCGCGTTCCAGCAGTTCGCACAGTCCTTCGTTGATGCGTCCAATGACGGCGGGCCCCTCGTAGATCAAGGCCGTGACGAGTTGCACCAGGGACGCGCCGAGCCGGATTTTGCGGTAGGCGTCCGCGGCGCCGAAAACCCCGCCGGCGGCCAGGAGCCGATACCGCCTCCGGTCCATGCGGGCGTAAAGTTCTCGCAAGCAGTCGTTCATCAGCGATTCGACGGGCTGGCCGGACACGGCGCCGCGCATCCGGGCCAAGCGTTCCGGCGCCGTCTTCAAGTCGCCGCGGATGCCGGGCGGCAGGTTGAAGATAAACCCCTTGACGCAACGGTGCGGCTCGACGACTTCCAGCACGGTCTCGATGAACTTCACCCCGCCGGTCGGCGACAGCTTCAGGAACAACGGACAGCGGATGCCTTGTTCCGCGACCACCTGCAGGAACGCTTCCAGATGCGCCTTGTCGGCAAAGAATTCGCGGCCCAGCTCCGTGTTCGGGCAACTCAGATTCAGCGTCAGGTAGTCGGCCTGCTCCTTCAGCCGGCGGATCGAGCGCACATAGTCGTCGAGGATGGCGTCGTCGCAGTCGGGCGGCGCGTGGCTGCCTTGGTTGGTCTTGACCAGGTTGATGCCGAGTGGCACGGAGCGGCGCAGTTTGCCCAACCGGCGTGCGACCACGTCGGCGCCGTCGTTCGGCAAACCGTAATGCACCACGAGGGCCCGGTCCTCTGGCAACCGCCACAGACGCGGGCGCGGATTGCCGTCGGACGGGTCGGCGGACACGGACCCGATCTCGACGTGGCCGAAACCCAGCGCGGCGGCGAACTCGACGGCCTGGCCACTCTTGTCCCAGCCGGCGGCCAGGCCGAGCGGGTTGCTGAATCGGATCCCGCAGACTTCCGTTTCCAGGCGGGGGTCGCTGAACGCGAACTGCTTCCGCAGCCACGCCTGCAGCCAGCCCGCTGAACCCAGCGTTTGCCCGAACGTCAGCGCGACGCGGTGCATAAACTCCGGGTCGAACCGGAAGAGGAGCGGACGAACGAGTGACGTGTAGAAGGACATTCTTGCACCATGGATTCTCGCCGAATCGCCCGGCACCACGATCCGCGACGGTCCGATCGGAACGAGGTGGGGGGACGGCCGTTCCCCTGCGGCGGGCTCGGCGAGATTGAAAGCGTCGCAACAGCGATTCTATAATACCCGCAGGTAATCCAGCAGAGGGCGGGAGCACAATCCAGCAGAGGCCGAGCGCATGATCGGGCTGGCCTTGGACTGCGGCGTGAATCTGTTCGACTCGTGCACGCCGCGCTGGTCCAGCGACTTCCGGATAGCATATGAGGGTGGAGCGACTATAAAGAATAGTAGTGGAATCAGAATGGAAGGCGTACGGCGGCGAGCGCCGCCGGAGGTTGTTCATTGACAATTCGGTAGCAGAGTGAGGCCGAACGATCGGTCGGGGCAGCTCGCCAGCGCGACAAACGCTGCGGGCTCGCGTGCCCTACGCCGCGCGACGCAGCGTGCCCTTCGGCAGGTGCTTTTGGCCGGCTTCGAACTCGACGTTCAGGTCGAACCGCTGGCCAGACCGGCCGCGGATCGGGACACCGGGCCGAGCGCACGGTGACCTCGCTGGCCAGTTCGGTCGCGGCTCGAATCGCAGGTAACGACAAGTCGGACGTTGGCCGCGGTAGATCTCGTCCGCTGTGGCCCCCTTGAGCGTCATGTGCGGACGGTGGCCGTTGTACCAACTGGCAAATCGATTGAGTTCCTCGCGCAGCGTCTCGCGTCGCACAGGGACGTGAATGCCGCGCGTGCAGAGCGTTTTCATCGTGAGGATGAACCGCTCGATCACGGCGATGCTGACGTGTTGGCCAATGGCGCCAAATCGCGGCTTGACGTGACGAGAAGGTCACGCTCGCCACGGACATCCCCAATCGTCTCATGAGTCAAGAACCTTCAGCAGGTAGGTGCTTCTGAAGTTATTACCTGCCGGTCGTCTTTGTCTCCCTTCTTGCTCTGATCCATCTCTGAGCCTGATTCGTTATCCTTCTGCCATACGGCCATTACCTCGACCAGAAGCCTCTCAACCAGCTGCTGCACGTGATCGTCGTTTTCCTCACGGCGATTAGCCATCAACACGACAATCCGAGTCCTGTTGTCGTTCGATTCGATGCCGACGTACCCTCCGTCTATTGCCTTTGACATGAACCATTGCGAATCTTGGCCTTTCGGCCAGAAACGCGGACCTTGGCTGGTTTGAGTGAAACCGATGATCCCGGTGCCGGTCGTGCTGCCGCCGCAGGAGGCGCAGCCGCCGGTGCCGGTTTCGAGGTCGTCGGCGGTCTGGTTCAGCGTCACGCCGGAGTCCGTGACCGCCCCGGCGTTCGAGGCGCAGGGGTCGCAGGGCTGACGCTGCATTCCCCCGACGTCGATGTCGACGAACCCGGAATACACCTCGCCGGAGGTGCCATCGCCGGGCCCGTAGTGCTCCGCCCAGTCGATTGGCACTCGGCCCGCCACGGTCACCCTGGGCTCCGCTCCCGACAGCAAGAACACCACGCTTTCTGCGCTCGCACTGAGCACCGACGAAGCGGTGGGCACATCGTTCGCAGAATCGTTGTCCTGGATCGTGACGGTGGCGCTGCTGGGCGAACCAACCGTATATCCTCCCCCGCCTCCGCAGCAGCAACAGCAACCGCTGTACGCCTGCAGCGTGGCGATGACCGTCTCGTTCCCCTCGACCGCGGCATCATCAACCGGGCTGACGTTGACGGTCGTCGTCGATTGACCTGACGAGAAGGTCGCGCTCGCCACGTACATCCCCAACTGGGAGTTGTAGGATGTGGAGATTTGCGAGTAGTCGCTGCCGTTGGTGGCCGTTCCGCCGATCGTAAAATAGACCGTGAGGTAGCCCGTGCTATCGGTCCGCGTGAAGCGGAACTGCCCGCTCTGCCCGCCCTCGGCCCCATCCTGTACGGTCTCGACGGTGACGGGATCCACCACCGTCACGAAGAAGTCGGTAAAGACGCTGCTGCCGCCCAGATCGCCCCGGAGGCCGATCCGTGCAACGCCGTGCTGGTGGGGGATGTAATCCAGAACGATCGACGTCCCGTCGAGCGAGGCCGTGACCAACTCCGGATTGCTGTTCACCAGCGACAGGGTCGCACTGCTGAGATTCTCCCCGATCAGGGGAATCGTCTCGGGTTCGGCGTCTTCGCCCACGACGCGATCCGTCAGGGAAGCGACCTCGATGGCGTCGGGCACGATTCCCACCGTGGCCTTGACCAGCCGGAACTCGACCACACGTTGCGAGTGCCGCCCGTCCGAGATCTGGACGGACTCGGCCCAATCGTCCGCTGGGCTCACCGTGGGGCAAGGACCGGAACTGACCAGGTCGGCCCGGTCATTGCCACCGCCGCCATACACGGTGACGTCGTCGAAGCCGGCAACCCGGGCAAGGAACCCATTCCCCGTCAGTTCCCCCGAGGTCAAGTCGCCCGCGTAGGTATCACTGGCGGCGGTCCCCGTCAAGACCGCCGTGTCGTCCCCGCTCGCCCCGCCGCGACCGCGGACCGTGGCGGACACCGTCTCAAAGCCGTCCGCGGTGGTCGTGACCGTACCCGCATCCATCACGGCGTGCAGCGAGGCGGCGCTGAACTGGAACTGGTTCGCGCCGTCCGTTTCCCCGTGGATCTCGACGGTGTCGCCGCCACCCTCCCCGCGGAGCGCAACCGTTTCAAAGTCAAGAACCTTCAGCAGGGAGGTGCCCGCCTCATCCCTCAGCGCCACCAGTCCCGAGTCCGCAGAAGGCCGGCGGACCGCCCGATCGGCTCCCGCCGAGCCATACAGGGTCG
>CAIYOB010000528.1 GCA_903927685.1 uncultured Planctomycetaceae bacterium | reverse complement strand
GCCTCAGATCAGTGCGTCGGGCAGGAGTTGAACCTGCACAGCCGGAGGCGAGTGGGTTACGGCCACCGAGGCTTGCCAATGCCCAACCGACGCGTGTTGTTCTCGGCCAGTAGCACGGATGGGAGTCGAACCCACAAACGATCACGAAGGTTTGAGCTTCGCCGCTTCACCGGTTTGCGTACCGTGCTGTGCCAGCGCCCTCGACGGGATTTGAACCCGCGATCTCCACCGTGACAGGGTGGCGAGCACTCCGGGCTGCTCCACAAGGGCGTGTGCCTTCTTCAGTGGCTCAGGTGGGACTCGAACCCACAGCATCCTTGGTTCTAAGCCAGGGTGGTCTGCCACTTGCCTACCGAGCCGTCTCGTTCGCCAGTGCCCAAAGCAGGACTCGAACCTGCAACCGCGCGGGTTTAAGCCGAGCCGCTCTACCAGTTGGCGTATCTGGGCCAAAGTGGTCCCGGATGGACTCGAACCATCGGTTCCCTGGATGTGGGCCAGGTGTCTTCGCCGCTAGACCACGGGACCGTCGTTGTGTGCAGTGGACCCACCGGGAGTCGCACCCGGATCTCCAGCGTGCGGAGCTGGCGTCGTCCTGTTGGACCATGAGCCCGAACGAAGGGCGAAGGTTCGCCCAAGGCACGCCCCCAAGGACTTGAACCCTGACTAACCGGGTTGGAGCCAGTCGTGCTGCCATTACACCAGGGACGTGTGCTGCAGGCGGAAGCCGTGGGACTCGAACCCACAACGGCAGAGCCGCGGCCTGTTTTCAAAACAGGTTCCTCATCCAGCCGGATGACTTCCGTGCAAGCTGCGGGGGCTGGAATCGAACCAACATCAAGACGTTCAGAGCGTCCCGTCCTACCGTTGAACGACCCCGCATCGGTTTCTTCTGCTGATGACACTTGTCCCTCGCGACAAGTTCGTCGCCAAGGCTCCGGGGGCAGGAATCGAACCTGCGGCCTCGTGATTCAAAGTCACGCATCACATACCAACAGCGACGACCCCGGAATGAAGATTGCGTCCAGAGTGCCCGGCGGGAATCGAACCCGCCTGTCCAGCTTGGAAGGCTGGTGCCTGAGCCGATCGGCCACGGGCACGTGCAGGCGGAAAGGGAGGGAGTCGAACCCTCAAGGCCGTGAGGCTCGTCCCGCTTCGAACGGGGTGCCATCGCCAGTTGGCTTGCCCTTCCGGAAGGCTGCGGTGGCAGGAATCGAACCTGCGACGTGACGCTTAACAGGCGCCCGCCCGTACCAACACAGGCCCCACCGCAATCAAGGTCAGGACGGCCGGATTTGAACCGGCGATCTCGTGCGCCCGAAGCACGCGGAATCCCAGGCTTTCCCACGTCCTGAAAAGAACGCCTTCGCGAGAGCGCCCAGCGGGAGTCGAACCCGCACTTCCGCCATGGCAAGGCGACAGGCTGCCGCTACATCATGGGCGCTTGGTTGGAAGCCGAATTGTCAAAGAACTAAGAGCACCGGGAGGGAGTCGAACCCTCGTCACCGCAGTACGGGTGCGGCGTCTTAGCCTCTAGACCACCAGTGCATGTCGCTTCGTCAGTGGGACCGGCGGGCATCGAACCCGCATGTTCCGGTTTAAGAGACCGGTGCATTACCCTGTCTGCCACAGTCCCGAATCAGTCGGCGCGGAGGGAGTTGAACCCTCGGCCTGCGTCTTATAAGGACGCCGCTCTCACCGCTGAGCTACGCGCCAGCGAGTAGGGCCGGAGGGAATCGAACCCACACCGTACGGATTAAAAGTCCGCCGTGCTGCCTGTTACACCACGACCCCGGAGTTGGTCGGGCGTATGCGTTTCAATCGCGGTCGCAGCAACATCGCGTGTTCCTTCATTTCCGGTTCCAGTGGTAGTCCTGAGAATCGAACTCAGCGTCACCTGTTCATCGGACAGGTCCGGGCGACCAGCCCTCGACTACCGTTTCCAGTCGGGCACCCCGGAGTCGAACCGGGAACCTCCTGCTCCCAAAGCAGGCGTGCTACCATCTGCACCTCTGCCCGCGTGTCTCCAGTCAGAACGGCCGGATTTGAACCGGCGATCTCCAGGTCCCCGACCTGGCGCGATACCAGGCTTCGCCACGTTCTGTCGTGGACTGCGCGCACCGCGATCACAGTGGGTCGGGAGGTGCTCGAATCCTCGTCTCCTGGTTTTCAGCCAGGTGCTACACCGTCTCAGCTACCGACCCGAACAAAAAAAGCCCGGCGTCTTCTGTGACACCGGGCTTTGGCAAAAGTCCCGCTACTTCGATGGCCGAGTGTCACAAGCGCCAGTGGCGCACGGGGAGGGTATTCGCCGGTTGACCGGCGAAATGCCCCGTGCATTTCTGCTCGCGAATGTAACTCGACCACAAGGACATCATTTTTGGCATCTCCTCCTCTGGGGCGACCGCGTCGCCGCTGGGGGCTACTGTCCGTCGCTGTTATTAGGACGAGGCAGCCGGCCCGAAGGTTCGCAAGAATTCTCGCGCAACCCTCAGAAGATAAGACGCTCGAAGCGGCGGTTTTATTCCCGTGTGTTCGAAACTTTACAGGCGCGAACCTGATTGCATCTCAAGACTTCGAGTCCCCGGCTCCCCTTCGTCGCGGCCAACGGGAGTGCTGTCACCGCCCGACCGGGACCGGACACAAGAACTCCCGAACCGCCAACTGCGGCGCTACCCACGGCGTGCGATGGTTCGCGCGGTACCACTCTGGCGTTCGGTTGTTCTCGCCCAGGTCGTACCCGATGTTCTGGATGCGGCTGAGCAGCGGGAACAATTCGCGGCGGGTGCGGCGGTACTGGGCCTTGATCTTGCACGTGAAACACTTCGGGTTTCCCGTGCACCAGTCGTCCAGGCGGCGGTAGGTCAGCTCTCAAAGCGTGACCGCGAGATCTGCGAAGCCTTGAGCCTGGGCTACTCGATTCAGGGAGTCGCCGACCAGTTGGGCTGTGACTGGCACACCGTAAATCGCCGCATTGCCCGCATCCGGGAGCAGTTCACCGCGTGGGGATTGGACGGCTGGCTGGAAGGCGCGTGACCAGGAGACATCGAGATGCAGTCCCCCGATCAGGCTCCCGTCACCGGCTCAGCGGCCAGCGAAGTCTCGGCGATCAGCCCGCCCTTGCTGCTCAGCGCCCAGGCGGCGGCCGCGATGTGCGGAAAGTCGCTACGCACGTGGCGCACATGGGACGCAGCGGGCCTGGTTCCCAAGCCGGTCCGGATCGGTCGTTCCACGCTCTGGCGTGCGGACGAACTGCGGGCGTGGATCATCGCCGGCTGCCCGCGCCGCCAGAAATAGCGAATTCGCGGCGGAATCTAGCTTGAGCTTTCCGCACAACGCGGCACACTGGCACCCCCACTGGCGAGTGATTGTCGTTCAATCAAGGAGACCCAACGCATGGCAAGTCTGTACAAGAAACCGGTTCTGGTGACTGATCCAAAGACGGGCACCAAGGTCAAAGCCAAGTCGCGGAAATGGTGGGGGCGCTACCGGGATGAAAACGGAGACGAGCGGCGCGTGCCTCTGGCAACCGACCGGGCGGCGGCCCAAACGATGCTGGCCGGCTTGGTCAAGAAGGCCGAGCGCATGGCGGCGGGACTGGAAGATCCGTTCGACAAGCATCAACGGCGGCCACTCAAAGACCACCTTGACGACTTCATCAAGTACCTCGAGAACAAGGCCACGACGGATTCGCACATCAAGAAGACCAAACAGCGGGCACTGGCCATCATCGAAGCCTGCAAGTTCGAACGCATCAACCAAATTTCGCCCAGTCGTGTCCAGGAGTACCTGGCGCAACTGCGGGCCAATGACAGGAGCACCGCCACCAGCAACCACTACCTGCGGGCGATCAAGATGTTCACGCGGTGGCTGGTCCGCGACTGCCGGACGAACGAGGACCGCCTGGCCCACATGTCACGGCTGAACGAGGACACGGATCGACGGCGGGTGCGGCGGCCGCTGTCGATGGAAGAATTCGCGCGGTTGATCGAAGCCGCCGAGGTGGGACCGTCGATCCAATGCATTCCCGGGCCGGATCGGGCGATCCTGTACATCGTCGGGGCGTACACCGGTTACCGTCGGGGCGAGATCGGGTCGGTGACGACGCGCTCGTTCGACTTCGAATCCGACCCGCCGATCGTGACCGTGCAGGCGGGGTACTCCAAACGTCGCCGCGTCGATGTCCTGCCCTTGCGGCGCGACTTTGCGGAACGCATTCAGGCCTGGCTGGCCAGCAAGCCAGACGTGTCGCCGACCGAGCCGTTGTTCGACATCGCGGACCGACGCACATCGAAAATGATCCGCAAGGACCTCGAGGCGGCACGAACTGCGTGGATCAAAGAGGGGGGCGACGACGAACAAGAGCGGAAACGCCGCGAGAAGTCATCGTTCCTGGCCTATGTGGACGACCAGGGCCACTACGCCGACTTCCACGCGTTGCGGAAGACTTTCATCACGAACCTCACGCGGACGGGCGCGGCGCCGAAGACGGCCCAGTTGCTGGCCCGCCACTCGGACATCAACCTGACGATGAACACCTACACGATGTTGGGCGTCTTGGACCAGGTGGCTGCCGTGGAGGCGTTGCCCGCCGTGCCGGAAAGTAAGCCCCGTCCCAGGCTACGGGCTACGGGGACGTGATCCCGCGAGCCCTCGCCCGTTGTCGCCCACACGCCCCGGAAACGGGGCGTTTTCGTTTGCTTGGCCCACGGGGCCAACTCGCGCCGCCGGCCGCGACGAGGGCCAACGTGGGCGACGATTGGGGGAACGGGCGGGCTGGACCGGTATGCGAATCCGGCAGTGTGGTGTGGGAGGGGCCCCAGGGCAACCCGGGCCCGCGCCAAACGATTGCCCCTACGGCGCGACCCTATCGCGGCTCCCTTGCATCCCCGTTACTTGCTGGCACTTCGGAGATCGATTCCAAAAAACATCCATCCGTACCTTTTATCTTGGTCCAGTGCCTCCCAGAACTCCTTGTTTCCAAATGCGACCGAAGCCGGGTTTATGGGAATCGGCAGTGGCACATTCGATATAACGGCTTTCGCGAGCGAACTGAGTGGTGCCGGTCTACACAGTCGTGCGAACTCCTCAAGATTGGCGACGAAGTCAGCTTCGAGTTCCCGCGCCACCTCCGGTGATGTAATCTCAGTGTTGGCACCTGACGCGGCCGAGAGCCGGGCGCGGAATGCTTCGAGCTTCGGATGATGTCTCAGGTCCCAGACACGCTGCCACGGCAATTCTGTCAGATCTGGAATGCGAAGGTCAGCGAAGTGCCGGAATATCTCGAACTCGCGGTTTTCGTTTCGGATAAACAGGCTCTCCGCCACTGTCGCCTCGCGATCATTCGTGATGAACGCGGTCCCGTGTAACGCGTTCAGCGAGTACCACGAAATGTAGGCACGCATCAGCCCGTGTGCAGCCATGCCAACCTCGTGCATGAAAGCGCGATCTTCCGCGTGATCCGGGTATTCGGCTTTCGTCGCTTCGTACACGGTATCAACGACCGTTTCCCAAAGCTGTCGATTCGCACCATCACAGGAGACAGGCTCGTAGGAAAAATCGGGCAGGAACTGTTGGATAGGCCTCCAGTGGTCGAGCAATTGGTCATGAATCTCTGCGGGAATCTTGCCACGTTCGATCGCCACTTCGATGGGCATGCGAATGGCGTCGTCCCCTGGGGTCTCAATGATCAGTTTGTCAAACCAAATGGCTGCCAGTTTACCAGTGGTTCCAAACGGATCACGATCCGTAAAGAGGCTTAACCAACTGATGAAAGCGTTCGACACCGGTGCCTCCGTTGGACAGAACCAAAAACGACTGATTAACCAGAACGGCCTATCACGGGCACCGCAGCCTAGCAATAGGCCGACCGGGGCGGCGGGCTATTCCGCCTGGGACTGACCTTGAATTATCGAACCAACCCGTTACCTGTCAAGCAGTTGAGGCCCGATCACAGGCGTGCCAGTCGCCGGGATAGGCCGACTTGGCTAATCCCCTATTGGCGGCTGGAGGCCGACCTGCTGCGCGGCCTATCAGGACGGAACTGGCCGCGTCACTCGGCAGCCAAGGTCGTGCGGCGGAGTCGGTTACCCGATGGACCTGACGGATACCGCGCACGTGCCCCAATGCGTGGCGTTTCCCTCCGGCTTGGCCCGCGGGGCCAAATCGCCAGCCGGCCGCCACCTGGGCCAACGTCGGCGACAGGTTGCGAACGGGGCGGATATCGGGCGGCCAAGAGCAGGGGACTTGGTGCCCCGCTCGCTCGCGAGGGCCGACGCCGTCGCGACCAGACGCGGAGGCCCGTCACCAGACGTTCGTAAACCGGGCCAAACGAACGTGTTCCGGGCTCGTTTCAGGGAGGCGGGACGCGGCGAAATCGCAGACCCAAAGGTGCCGACAGTGGTGCCGAGAGGTGCCGATATTGGTGCCGTACAGTTCGCATTGCTCTGCATCACTCTGCATCGCTTTGCACCGAAAGTGGCGTGTTGGCGGTCGCGACAACTCTGGACGTCGTCGGGAGATATCGCCGCTTGTCGTTGCGGCGCAGCGAGTTAGGGAAAGTAGGCCCGGAGGGATTCGAACCCCCGACCAAGGGATTATGAGTCTGCAAGAAAGCCCCGAAATCGCTGGGAAAAGCGGGGTTTCTTGCGACGGCGCAGCGCGTGGCGCAGCGCCCGATGCAGAGAACCGGCATCTCGACCCGGAATTGGCCCTCGTCGCCGAACATTGGCCAAGCCTGCCACGCCAGACCAAGACCGCGATCCTCGCGCTCATCGGGGCGGGACACGATCCTACCGCGTGAATCTCGATTGCCGCACGCTCAACGGCCCTGGTACCGGGCACCGTTGGGCAGCGGCTGGTCATTACTCTTTCAGGACCCGACCATGACACGCAAGACCGC
Organism: uncultured Planctomycetaceae bacterium; assembly: GCA_903927685.1. The sequence goes on along the minus strand of CAIYOB010000528.1, from coordinate 2,695 downwards.
AACTCCCGACGAGACCACGAACAGCGTCCCGTTCGTCGTCTTCGCGATCGACTTCCAGTTGAAGATGATCCAGAACCGCATGGAAGAGACCGTCGCCGCGAATGATGACGGGGCGACGGTCGAACTCCGAAGGTGCTGGGCGCGGGCGCAGGGGTTCGTGTCGGCAGCGCGCACGGCGTTGGGCCGTGTCTCGGACGCCCAATACGAATTGGAGCACAGCCGGATGACTTACCCGTCGAAGCCGACGAAACGAAGCTGACGCGGGTGGCGGGCCCAAGCGATCAGCGAGGCACCAGTCGGCGGGCGGTAGGACGGCGCGGGGCAACGGCGTGCGTCACGTTGATGCGGGTTCGTGCGCAGGGCCACGGGCAGTTCGCCCCAATCCGTTCGACAAGTGCCGATATGCCCGTAGGAACGCGAGATTTCGCGTCTACGGGCTTCACGACGGAATCCGGTCGTCGAGCCGTCCGAGCGTCTTCGGACGCGATGCCGGGCCAGCGACGCGCGCGACGAGGGCTGAGGAAGGGGGCAACGAGGGCCGCGGCGACGACGTGGGGCCCACATCGCGAGCGCCGGAAAACGATCCGGATGGGGCCGGCCTTGGGGCCCCCCCACGTCAGATGTCTCTCCGAAACGACGGCTTCAAAAGGACGTTAAGATGGGCAGTCTTGTGACCGATTACCGCAAGGCAAGGTCGCTGCTGCGGCTTGACCGGTACGACGCGTGGCTTGTCGAGTGCATCGTCGAACTACTTGGCAAACATGACGAGCGAGTCGCGGCGGAGAAGCGTCTTAGGGTCGGGCGGCGGACATCTGCCACCATGCTGGCGCGTCAGGACGCCGGACGGCGGGTTTCTTCCATTCCGCCCTATGGCTGGGCGGTCGATCCGTCTCGGCCCTGGCGGCTTGTGCCGAGGCCCGACGAACAACGGGTACGCGATACGATCCTCCGCGGTGCTGCGGACGGCAACAGCTACCGGGCCATCGCCCGTGGACTGAACACTGTTGGGATTCCCTGCCGGTCCGGTCACGCATGGTCACACCAAACCGTCGGGGCGATCGTTCGCAGGGCTGCGCAAAGCGGTAACGAGGTGTGAAGCTGCGCAGTGGACCCGCGAACCGTCGAAAAGGCTCCCCAGAATCGTGAAGCGACGGTCGCTTTTCTGACGCGGGGATACCCCAGTTGCCTCCACGAGACGCGATTCCGTCTTGATCCCTCACGGGCGTGCACGCGAGTGAATAGCTGGTTGGGGGGGCTTCCGTCGCCACGGGCTTCGGCATGCGTGATGGGCCGACATCAGCGTCTGTAGTGGGGATCGAGGCCGAGCAACCTTAGGCCCCAGTTGGCCGCAAAGCCAGCGAGCAGAGGCCACCAAGCTATCAGCCAAATCGCCAACAGCCCGCTCACGATCGAGATGATGGCGGCAAGTAGAACGCCAACGTGTTTGGTGTCCCTGTAGTACTGCAGACCGCCAAGGGCGAGAAGAATCCAGATACCGGCAAGTGCGTAAATCACGTACTGCATGGCGAGGCTCCACGGGAAGTAGGTCCTTGGCAATCTGCGGTTAAGCTTCCTTGAGTTCTTCGAGCGTGAACTCCGCGAAGAACGCGGTTCGCGTTTCCTGGAAGTCAGTCGGCGTTTCCCGCCGCCGGATCTGTCCCAGCACTGACGCGAATTCGTCCAGTCCGAAGTTGTTCTCGCATTCAAGAAACCCTTCGGCCTTACTCGAATGGGAGTCGAGGATGACGACTCTTAGCCGGCTTTGGCTGGCAGCGGCGGCAACCAGATCCATGACCTTCGGGTTGAAGAGGTTCAACAGCTGCTCGTAATCCACGACGTGACCGCGGGCGCCGCTGACGGACCACAAGATGTAGGCGATCATCCCGGCGCTCGTTTCGACCACGCCGCACTTGGCGACAAGGCGAAATGGCTTCAATCCGCCGAGTCGGCGGGCGAAGTCCGGGGCGTCGAGCAGAAACAACGCGACCTCTTGGCCGACGTCCTCGCTGAATACGAAACTCTGAAACACCGCCCCGCTTTGGCCGCGAAGATCTGGCGGAAGAGTGGGAAATACCAAGTGGGCCTTGCCGCCGGTCCAGCGGTTGTCTGACCTGCCCCTGGGGCCGTCCGTCACGGCGTCGTGTCTGGCAGCGAGTTCGCCTCCGCGCCTGCCGTGTTGGGTGTGTGTGCCTGTTCTGCCTTTGGACGGGTTACCAGCGCGCATCCCGGCAACGATCGCAGCAACGGATTTGGCGGGCGTCATTCGGCCGGAACTATCGGCTTCTTTTCGAACGAGTTCCCAGGCCCATTCCAGACCCGGGCCAATCCGTTCAGCAAGGTCCGCTCCGAGTGATTGCACGGCCAGTTGGATGAACGTCCGGAAATCGTGTGGCCCCTTGTCGTGGGCCATGCTTACCATCTTGGCCACGAGATCGCCCAACTCCGGATCGTCCATCACGGCCGCTACAGCGTCGGTCGCTGTCGGCGTCGAGCTTTCGCTCGGTTGGGCGGCACCCTCGATGGCGTCAGGTGCGGTCGTGTTGGTGTCCGCCACCGACTTTGCCGACCTGGGCGGACGTTGGCGTCGAACGCCGTGATGTCGCGCTTGCTCTTCCCATTCAAGTCTGGTTACGAAACGCGGCTCGCCGTAAACGAATTGCGGCGTCTTGGGATTTCCGCCCCGTAGCTTCAGCAT
>CAIYOB010000527.1 GCA_903927685.1 uncultured Planctomycetaceae bacterium | reverse complement strand
ACTTGCTGACGCAACTCACCGACGCGGAGCACACCTATCCAGGCACCAAACTCAAGCTGACTTACGCCCTCGCTGGAAGTGTCCCGAACCAGAATTCGGGATCAGCGATTTTTCCCGGAGATCAGGAGGTCTGACCTTGTTTCGCTCTTCTCGTCCGAAAAGTCGCCCCTCAGCGCAACCGGTTCCTGGCAGATTACAGCGGACAGTGCCGACCAGGCGATCGGCTTAGCCAAGCACTTCGCGGATTCTCGCCTCTGGCCACCGGGTTCGACCTGGATCTGCGTGCCGCTGGACGAGAACCCAGATCAGTTTGAAGCCGGGACCTGGAACCCCAGTTGAGCAGGCAAGCCAGCAGCCGCGCAAGTTGCTGGTGGACTTGAGCAACGTGTACATCTGCTCGACCGCCATGATCGCCGGGCTGATCACGGCACAAAAGCGCATCGCGTCCCGGGCCGGCGTGATGGAGTTGTTCAGCTTGAGCGAAGTCACCTTGGAAACGCTGCAGCGGCTCAAAGTGGTTGGCGCGGTACTGCAGGGGTGCACGGACGAAGCGGACACCGGAACGGCGTTTTGACTGAATTGGCGTAACCGCTTGGCGATGAATGCTGCCGGCATCTGGTCGCCCACGTATGGCAGTGCGATTTGGAGAGGTCCCGACTTGTGGTCAGCCTCCAGTTTCGCGAATTCCCATGAATAGGCTGGGGTTTCGCCAGGACTCAGAGCACTGGAATGAAGGCATCCGAAATCCGCTTCGAGTCCTGGATTTCATCCCCACCGCCCCCCGTTTGCTACTGCTCACCCATAATTGTGAAGAAAATTGGGCGCACGGGGGATGGACATTTCTTCCCTGCGGGTGTTATTTTGGGTCAGTTGCCGTCGTGACCCATGCAGGCCGTGTTGGAATCCTCCACTCCGGCATCGCACATGGGCTCGGCAACTGTCCTTTCCCACCCTGCCATGATCGAGCGCTCAGCAGTCGCCAACCCGTCTCTGGCTCCCGCGTTCTTCAGGCAACTGGCCGAGCGGAAATCAGGAATTGTGTGGGCCACGGACCGTGACCTACGGGTGACGGCACTGTTCGGTGGCGGGCCAGCGAAACAGGACTCGAATTCCGCCGAATGGCTCGGCAGGACCCTAATTGACTGCTTCCAGGCAGACGACGAAGCGTGTCGCACGATTGCTGCGCATTGTCGTGCTTTGCGTGGCGACACTGTCGACGATGAGCAAGTCTGGCAAGGCCGCACGTACCAGCTTCACATCGAGCCGCTGAGCGATGAAGGCCGCATCATTGGCTGCATCGGTTTCGCCCAAGACATTACCGAACAGCGACGCGCCGACGACGACCCACGCCGCGGCGAGGCAAGGTTGCGGTCGGTGATCGACCACGCGCCGGCGCAAGTCGCCACGGTGGACCGTCAGGGGAAGATCCTTTTCATCAATCGAGCCGTGCCCGGCTTGACGCTGGAACAGGTGGTCGGCAGCAGTGTGTACGACTACCTTCAGCCTGAGCACTGCGATCAGGCGAGGCAGTGCGTCGAGCAGGTCTTTCAGACTGGGGAAACGGTCGTCAATGAGAGCAAGGCCACAGGGCCCTTCGGTTCGGTGGCGTGGTACGAGACTCGGCTCGGACCGGTCAAGGTCGATGGACAAGTCATCGCCGCCACGCTAATTTCCAGCGACATCACGGAACGTAAGCTGGCGGAAACTGTATTGCGAGAAAGCGAAGAACGCTTTCGTAAGGTGTTCGAAGAAGGTCCACTTGGCGTGGCGATTGTAGGCATTGACGGCCGCATTCAGCGAGCCAACCCCCGTCTGTGTGAAATGCTGGGCCAGTCGGAAGAGGAAATCACCCAACTCGGAATCCAAGGCATTACCCACCCGGATGACTGGGAAATGGATCGACAGCCCGTTTCGCGTTTGGCGAGCGGCGAGATCCACGGTTACTGCCTCAAGAAGAGGTACCTGCACCAGAGCGGCAGAGTGATTTGGGCCCAGCTAACCGCTTCGCTGATGACAGACTCCGACGGAAGGCCAACCGCGATCATCGAGCTGGTTGAGGACCTGACTGAGCGGAAGGCAGCCGAGGATTCTCTATCCAAAGCCAAGTGGTTCGCCGAGTGTCTAATCGCCTCGATGCTTGATGGCTTCGTGGTTTTGAATGCTCAAGGCGTCCACGTGCAGGTGAACGATGCCTTCTGCCGTATGACGGGGTTTGCCCGAGATGAACTGATCGGCATCGGCCTGCCGCATCCGTATTGGCCGCCCGAACACCTCGAAGCTATCCGGCACGTGTATGAACGCACGACCGCTGGGGAGGCAGACCAATTCGAACTGGTCTTTATGCGCAAGAGCGGCGAGCGGTTTCCGGTGATCGTCGCACCTTCGCAGGTGAAAGACGCGGACGGCGCCGTCGTCAACAACTTCGCGACCTTCAAGGATATCTCGCAGCGGAAATTAGCCGAAGCCGCCCTGCAGGCCTCGGAAGTCAAGTATCGCCGCCTGCACCATAGCATGCGAGACGCCTTCGTCAGTGTCAGGATGGACGGTCAGATCCAAGAATTCAACGACGCCTATCGTCAGCTGCTGGGTTATGAGCCGGAAGATCTAGCTAGTTTGAGTTATCAAGATCTGACCCCCAGCCAATGGCACCCGATCGAGGCCGCGATTGTCCGAGACCAAGTCTTGCCCAGAGGCTATTCGGAGATCTACGAAAAAGAGTATCGCCGGAAGAATGGCACGATCGTCCCGGTGGAACTGCGGACCTTCCTTGTCGCCGACGACCGCGGTGATGCTGCCGCCATGTGGGCCATCATCCGGGACATCACCGAACGCAAGGCGGCCGAAGCGGCGCTGAAACGTTCCCACGCCGAACTGGAGGAAAAAGTCAGGGAACGCACCGCTGAACTCGTCCAAACCAATGCGTTCCTGCGAGCCGAGATGCAAAAGCGTCTGGGAACGGAAAAGGAACTTCTACAAAGCGAGGCCAAGTACCGGGCGCTGGTCGAGTCCTCGCCGAACGCGATCGTGATGTGCGACCTGGACGGCATGATCGTGTTCGCTTCCCAGCGATCTGCCGAACAGCACGGCTTTGCCGAGGCCCGCGAACTGGTGGGCCGGTCTGTCCTGGAATTCGTCGTGCCGGAAGAACGAGCGGTGATGAAGGCCAATCTCCGCCGCTTGATCCGTGAAGGGATTCGCAGAAACACCGAATACCGCGGGCTTCGCCGTGACGAAACGACGTTCTACGGCGAGATTTCCGCGGCCGTGATCAGGGACTCGTCCGGCCAGCCGCAGTGGTTGATGGGCGTCTACCAGGATATCACCCAGCGCAAGCAGGCCGACGCCCAGTTGCGGGCGAACAATGCGGAGTTGTTGGCGGCCGCGGAAATACAGGCCCATCTGTTGCCGCAAGAACCTCCCCAACTGGAAGGATTCGACATCGCCGGCCATTGCTATCCGGCCGAGGTCGCGGCCGGCGACCATTTCGACTATCTCAGGTTGTCTGACGGTGCGCTGCTCGTCGTCCTCGCGGATGTTAGCGGCCACGGACTGGGACCGGCCATTGTGGCGGCTGACTTCTGCGCCCGGCTGCGGACGCTGTCGGAGAACGTTTGTGACCCGTTACAGATCGCCACCCGCCTGCATTCCGGGCTGTACAAGGAGACCGTCGGCGAAGTGTTCGTGACCGCGTTTTTTGGGAAGCTGGATCCCACGTCTCGCCGCCTGACGGGCCTGAATGCAGGGCATCCGGACGCCATCGTGCTTAATCGGGCGGGTGAAATCAAAGCGCGTTTCGCATCCGGTGGACCGCCGTTCGCTATCTTGCCCGAGGTCGCGTTCGCCGCCGATACATCGGTCGATTTGGAAACAGGGGATGTGGTGCTCTTCTACACAGATGGACTTGTAGAAATCCACCGCCCGAACGAACCTCTGTTCGGACTCGATCGCGTCCTCGAACTGGTCCGAGCCAACCAGCACCGGCCAGCTGCCGAGATCGTCGAAGTGCTCCACCATTCCGCCTGCGAGTATGCGAAGCCATCCCCCCCCACGGACGATATCACGATCGTCATCGCCAAAGTGTTCGACGCGATGACAACCTCTGCGCCGCCGAGCGAAAAAGACGTCGAGGCCTCTGCGGCGATTGTCTCCACCCTTGAGTCGGGTGAAGGCTAATCGCCGACCGGCACGACAAGTTTCACCGTCGAACAAAGCGGCGACGTGACGGTCGTCCGGCGCGCCAACATGGAATCCCTTGAAACCGACGGATACGGCCGCTGCACGCCGAGTTGTTGGCATTTGCCGAACGTTACCAGCCCGTGAAGCTGCCTCTTGAATCTGAGCCACATCCGCTACTGCCCGACCGGCATCATCAACACGCTGCCGACAGGCGTCCCCGCTTCACCCCGTCGCGGCCCGTTTCGCCGCCGTCTGTTCCGCCAGCACGGCGGCCCCAACCAGGTTGGCGTTAAAGCCGCGTTCGTCGATCACCGACGGCCGCAAATAGCTCATAATCCCTGCCGCGCCCAGGCGGCTCTGGGCCGACGGCCCGAAATACGGCAGGGCATACGACGGCTTCCCTCCCAGGCAGATCGGCACGCCCTCGCGTAAGCCGTCCTTGCGCGCCTGCTTGAACATGATCAACGTCGCCTCGGCCAGGATGCGGCCGAACATGCGGTCCGTGTTGACGGCTGGCTCGACTCGCATGTTGCTCAGTTTGCTGATGTGCTTGCCGGCGATCGACGGGTCGGTCATCTGCCGCTTTTCGCGGATGTCCAGGAACCGCGTGTAGAAATCGTCGTCTCCGACGACGGCCCGGAACAGCCGGCAGCGTCCGAGGCCGGACAAGATGACCTCGGCGCGAACGGTGTTCGGATCGCCCCCCGGGCCGGTCAACTTGCCCCCGGACACGTTCAACTCCTCCACCGCCAGTTGCTCGAACCGGTCGAACGACGCCCCGTACTGGTAGAACAATGTCTTGAGCATCAGCTTGTCCAGCGGGATCGCATAGCCCGGCTCGTTCGTATAGTGCAGCGTCCGGTCGTCGCCGTTCCAGTCCAAGGCGGAGAACTTGACCGCCCCGTCCTTGTCGATCCAGACCCCACCCCAGCCGCCGCCAAAGACCCAGTACAGCAAGTCCGTCCGCATCACCGACCATTCGGCCAGCCCGCCGGCATTGGCGTCGTTCTCGATCATGGCGGGCAGGCCCGTTTCCGCGGCCAACCGGGCGGGCAGGTTGCAGCCGTTCATGAAGGGCAAGTTCGCCGCCAGCAGGTAGCTGCCGTCCGCGCGGAACAGGCCCGGCGAGGCAATGCCGATCGCTCGGGCTTCATTGATCCGCCGGCCCTGCTGCCGCGCCAGCTGTTTGATCTTGTCCAGCAGCCGAGCCACGAAGTCGTCAAAGTTGTCGGCGAATTCCTCGCGCGGCAGGATCCCTTCGCCCATCTGGGTCAGGGGCCCGTTGAACAGGCCGATCTTGGCGCCCAGTCCTGCGCCCACGTCGACCGCAACGTACATGGGGTCCGAGTTCATCGTCTGCTCCCTTGCCGAGCCGTGAATGGCTTGCCGTGATGTGTTGCCTTGGCTGTCCTTTTGTCGGGTGGCGACGTGCCGTTGTCAACACCCCAGGCGGCGGACCGCAAAACAAGTCGACGCACGCACTCCGGACCGGGTGATCAAAACGCGACGTTTGCGGGATCAAGAACCGCTCGGCGGAATCGCGTATGTGACTTTGGTGTCGTCAACCGCGATGTAGCCTTGGGCCTTCAGTCCCTTGAGGATGGCCGCGATTTCCTCCTCAGCCAGTTGCTTCAGGAATAGTGAGTTGATCGTGCTCGCAAGGGTCTTCAGCGTGCGAGGCATCGATGCCTTTCGTTGCCGGAGGTTGGCTAAGACCACTCCAACTTTCTGGGGGACGCTCTGCGCGTTGGCAGCCCTGAGCAGCGGTATCTCGGAGACAGTCGGGCGCCGAGACACCTGAATCTGCCGTTCCTTCAAATGCTGAATCAGCGGATCGAAGCCGGTGTCCTTGGAGATGATGTGGAAGCAGGCGGCTGGGTCCTGGGTGGACAAGTGCCCGAGGTGAAAGGCAATATGGAAATCCAGGGCATTGGCCCCGTTCCCGGCAATCCTGACGTACTCCGCCCTCGGGCCAAGCTTCTGAATCGCCGCCGCCATTTCAAACGTCACCTTGTTCTGGTTCGCCCCGACGAACACCAGGACCCGGAAGTGTTCCGCGTCCAGGCCCGCCAGCGAGTTGGGCTGCACGTTTTCGTAGTCGATGAGGACATAATTGGTACGCATGAACCGTTCACCAGTGAGGCGCAGTGGATACCAGGCCGATTCGGGACGGCCACCCGGCCAAATCTACCATCCTGGCTGGGGGGCTAAGCCGCTTGGAGCGGGAAATTCCCTGCAGCCGGGCGGTTCAGGGGATCGTCCGTGCGGTTTCGTCGGTTTATACCGCACGCGGTTGACAATGACACATTCGCCGATCCTCGTTTGACCGCGACCCAACGGGGAGCGCGT
>CAIYOB010000526.1 GCA_903927685.1 uncultured Planctomycetaceae bacterium | reverse complement strand
CGGCATCGACGCGGCGCGCGATTTCGTGGACCGGACCCTCGCGGCCGGCGACGTCGTCTACGGACTCTCCACCGGCTTCGGGAAGTTCTCCGACCGGACGATTTCTCGTCGGCATGCTGCCGCACCAGGGGCCGGGGGCCTCCGCTGCGCGAAGCCCGCAGGATCTTTTGGTGCCGCGTGCGATTGAACGCGATCAGCCGGTTGGCCAGTTCCAGAATCTCGGCCGTGCTGCGGTAGTTGTCCTCCAGCCGCACCACAGTCGCCTCGGGCCAGTCCTCGGCAAACCGCAGGATGTGCTCGACTTCCGCCCCGCGCCAGCCGTAGATCGACTGGTCGTCGTCGCCCACCACGCACAGGTTGCGATGTCCGGACGCTAACGCCTTGACGATCCGGTACTGGCTGCCGTTAGTGTCCTGATACTCGTCGACCAGGATATGGTCGAACTGGCCGGCCTCCTGTTGCAGCACGTCCTGATGGTTGCCCAGGAGATCCTCGGTGCACAGCAGCAGGTCGTCAAAATCGACGGCCCCGGTGTTCTTCAAAGTCCGCTGGTATCGGCGGTAGCCCAGCGCGGCAAAATGCTCCTTGTCCGTCTGCGCGACGCGGACCGCCTCGGCCGGCAGGATCGAGCGGGATTTCCAACTGCTGATCAGGTACAGCAGGTCGCTCGGCCGCAGCGACTCGTCCGGCGCCCGAAGTTCGCGGAGCACGTTGCGGGCGATGCTCTCCTGGTCGCCGCGGTCGCAGATGGCGAACTTCTCGGGATAGCCCAGGCGGCGGATGTGCCGCCGCAGGATCTTGACGCAGTGCGAATGGAACGTCGAAACGACGGGCCGTTCTTTGAGCCGTTTGCCCAACAGGCCCCCGATCCGCTCCTGCATCTCGTCGGCGGCCTTGTTCGTAAACGTGACGGCCAGAATGCGGCCGGGGCGGATCCCGTGCTTGATCAGGTTGGCAATGCGAAACGTCACCACGCGGGTCTTGCCGCTGCCCGCGCCGGCGAGCACCAGCAACGGGCCCGACAGGGTATTCACCGCCTTTTTTTGTTCTGGATTCAGGTCGTGTGCCATGCGTCAGATCCTAGTCGCGCCGGCGGCTAACGGAAAAGGGGCGAGGGCCGAATCGACGGCGAAACCAACTCGACAAAATCACCGCAACAACTTACCAGCAATCAGGTTGCGACCGAGACAAAACGGATCGGATCGCCGCGGGCTGTTTTTCCGCCCGCGCCGAACCCTTCCCATTCTCTCTGGACTTGACAGCCCGAAACTGCCGATTCTGAGGGAGCAAAAAACGACTCGGCGGAGCAAGATCCGTTCGGACAACGGGCTTGTGACGATTGATCGAACTGCACGACTTGCATATCCTATAGGACCGTTCATTTCCTACTAACCCCTTGAGGAGATCCCACCTATGGCACGATTCACTCGTCGAAGCTTCTTGCAGACCACCACCGCCGCGGGCGTTGGCTTTTGGGTTGCTGGCGGCACGCGACCGGCGCTCAGCCGCTCGGTTTTGGAGAGGCCCAACGTGGCCTGCATCGGCGTCGGCGGCAAAGGCGGTAGCGACTCGGACAATGCCTCGCAGTTCGGCAATGTGATCGCCATTTGCGACGTCGATCGCAACACGCTCGAGAACAAGGGCAAGGCGGAGAAGTTCAAGGATGCCGAACGGTTCACCGATTTCCGCGAGTTGCTCGCCAAGCACGGCAAGAACATCCAGATCGCCACGATCAGCACGCCGGACCACATGCACGCCCCCGCGACGTTGCAGGCGATGCGCTTGGGCATCAGCTGCTATACGCAGAAGCCGCTGACGCGAACGATCTACGAAGCCCGACTGCTGGCCAAGGTCGCCCAGGAGACGGGCGTCTGCACGCAGATGGGGAACCAGGGAACGGCTCTGGATTCCTCGCGCGAAGCGATCGCGCAGCTCCGCTCGGGCGTGCTGGGCGCACTGAAGGAAGTGTACGCCTGGTCGAATCGTCCGATTTGGGCACAAGGCCCGGGCCGCCGCATGACCATGGCGAAGTTTGCCGAGCAGGCCAAGAAGGAGAACCCGGAAGGCGCCGACAAGTTGATCGAAGCCAAGAAGAAAGAGATCGAGCGCAACCTCGAACGGCTCGACTGGAAGAACTGGCTGGGCGTGGCCCCGGATCGCGAATTCTGGCCCGGCCTGTACCACAGCTTCCAGTGGCGTGGTTGGTGGGACTTCGGCAGCGGCGCCCTGGGCGACATGGCCTGCCACCAGCTGACGGTTCCCTTTGCCTCGTGCGGACTGCGGGACCCGATCTCGGTTGTCGCCAAGACCAGCGGCCACGACTATGACAGTTTCCCGGCCAGCTCCGTCATCAAGTTCGAGTTCCCGGAAACGTCCGAACGGCCCGCCATTCCGTTCTGGTGGTATGACCGCAAGGGCAACAAGCCGCCGCAAGAGGTGTTCAGCAAGTGGGGCATCGACAAGGTGTCCGACAGCGGCGTGATGATCGTCGGCGAGAAGGGTGCCTTCTACAGCAGCGACGACTACTGCGGTCGCTACGAACTGAAGGGCGTCGAGAAAGCCACGGTCGACTACGAGAAGGCCGAAAACAAGGGCAACAACGACCTGAACAACATGTACGAGTTGTTCCGGGCCCTGGCCGCGGGCAATCCGAAGATCTGCCACTCGAATTTCATCGACCGGGCCGGCCCGCTGACCGAGACGATCCTGCTGGGCAACCTGGCCGTGTGGGCCGCTGCCAAGGGTGGCGCGGATGGCGAGATGGGCGAGTGGGGCGAGAAGGTCGAGTGGGACGCGAAGGAGTTGAAGGTGACCAACCTCGCTTCGCTCAAGACGCCCGGCGTGGCCGATCTGATCAAGCCGAAGTATCCGGACGGCTACCGGCTGGACTGAGCGGCTGACGAATGGGAGTTGGGTGTCTTTGGGGGCGAGCCACGAAATCCGAGTGGCGCGCCCCCGGTTTTCGCCTTTGGGGGCGCGCTGCGCTCGCCCCCGGGCATCCCAACCTTTTGACGGCGTCTGGACACAAACCAATTTGCTTGCGGCAGCTTGGCCGCCCGGGGATAGACGATGAACGGTTCGCGGTGGGGACGTGGGGTGCTGGTCGGTTTGGTTCTCGGTTGTGCCGGCTTGTCCGGCTGCCCGGCTCCTCAAGGTGACACCGGAGGCGGCGGGCAAGGTGGCAGCGGTCCCGGCGTGGCGAGCCCCAGCGGATCGGCCGCAACCCCGGCCCAGGCGGGGACCGCCCAGGCGGCAGATGTGGACGCCGCGAAGGCGCTGCTGGACGGATTCGGCGCCAACGCCAAGTACACGCTCAAGCCGGGCAGCGTGCTGACGGAGATCGCCATCCAAGACGGCTCGGTCCTGTCCGCCGAGAACATCGCCCTGTTTGGCAAGCTGACCGATCTGGAAAAGCTCCAGATCTACAATTTCCGCGAGCTGAACGACGACATGGCGGCCCAGTTGGCGGGCTTGAAGAACCTGACCACGCTGGCCCTGACCAACTCGGTCATCAACGATCCGACGGTCGAGTTGATCGTCAAGTCGTTTCCCAAGCTTGTCGATCTCGACCTGTCCTCCAACGTCAACCTGTCTAATAGCGTGCTGAAAGTGATTTGCGAGATCACGGGCCTGCAGCGGCTGACGCTGGTTCAGAACCGGTTCAACGACCTGGGGACAAGCCACTTGTCGAAGCTGCAGAATTTGCGGGCCTTGGACCTCCGCGGCAACATGGAGGCCGGCGACATGACGCTGGAGGTGGTCGCCGCCTTGCCGAAGCTCACCGCGCTGAAGCATCGCAGCACGGCGGTCAGCGATTTCGGCATCGAATATCTGGCGGGCAACAATACCCTCGAGTCGCTGCTAATGCAGGACTTTGTGGTGACCGGTCAGGCGGGTCAGTCCCTTGCCAAAATCGGCACCCTGACGCAGTTGGAGATCTTTCGCTGCCAGGGATTCACGTCCGACGGCGT
>CAIYOB010000525.1 GCA_903927685.1 uncultured Planctomycetaceae bacterium | reverse complement strand
GGGCCGACGAGGCACTGAGCCAGGGGCGAAAGGCCGCCACCGCTGGCCTCGCGTGCGTGACTGGGCATGAACGCGGACAACGGCTGAGAACGGTCCCCAAGCCCCCTTCTTCACCGCCCGCAATCGGCTTTGACGCCCGGACCAGGTATCGGAGGCTCCAAGAGCAACTGGACCAGTTGCAGATGCCCCCGGAAGCCCGAGCGGCGCAGCTCCGCAGGCAGCGTGAGCAGCAATTGGTAGATCGTTGCATACAGAATGGACGCAGAGATTCCGAGGCCCATCCTCACGGCAAACCAGCTGTGCCCACGTCCGCAGCGATGGCGTCGAGTACCGCCTCCCAAGCCCACGACTCGCCGGCGGCTTGGCAATCCGGCAGGTCTTCGCAGTTCGAGCCGGGGGCGACCGGAACGGAACGCGAGCCTTGGGCGTTGAGGTCATTGATCACCAGAAGTGCGTCCAGGGCTGTGACCTCCCGGTCGCCGGAACAGTCGAGATAGGGCGGCGGCGCCTGTTCGGCCGTGACGGGCACGGGCAGGGTCCCCGGCCCGTGCTCGTTCAAGTGGTTGATGACGATCAACGCATCCAGCGGCGTGATCAGCCCATCGTGGTTGACGTCCAGCGGAAAGACGGGGCATTGCCAAGGGTTCGCGGCCGCCTGGACGCGGAAAGCGTACGCGTAGGCTCCGCCCGGATCGCCCACCTCCCCATCCGGCGCTCCACTCGGGCGGGCCCCGAGGTATTGCCGCACGAGACCGTCCAAGGCGCCGACGAGCAGATCGGGCACGCCGTCGCCGTTCACGTCGGCCACAAACGGACGCGAGCGCGGGATGCCCGACAGGTCGATCACCGTGCCTTCCGCCTGCAGCAACTGCGAGCCGTTGAACTGGGGAGACGCATCCGTGCCGAGGTTGGCAAAGTAGACCAGCTGGCCCTCGGTGTTGCCCAGCACGAGGTCCTTGCGCCCATCGTCGTTCAAGTCCACCACCGCCACCGAAGCCCGGCCGCTGGAGACCGACAGCGGATTGGCTCCGTCAAGCACAATGGTGTCGCTGCGGAAATCCGGAACGCCCGCCGTGGCCTCGTTCAGCAACACGTGGACTCTGCCGTCCAAGCCCCCCAGAACCAGATCCGTGCGTCCATCGTTGTTCCAGTCCACGAGAGCGAATGTCGCACGGTCTCCCACATCGCACGTCGTTTGTCCGCCCGGCGGACCAACCTGCACCAGCGTCGGCGTCCCAAAACGCGGCTCCGCGGCCGTGTTTTCGTTCAGCAGCACTTCGATGGTCCCATCCGCCAGCCCCAAGACCAAGTCCTGCTTGCCGTCCTGATTCCAATCGAAGACCCTTGGGAAGACACCCAAACAGCCAATCGCCGGCACGCTCACATCACCATCGTTCCCCTGGGCGAACACAAAGGACCCGTAAACCGGGGCGGCATTGGTGCCCGAATTCAGATAGACGCGGATCTTGCCGGTTCCCGCGGCCGTCTTCTCGCCGACGATCAAGTCGGTCAGACCGTCGTTGTTCCAGTCCGCCAGCGAGGGCACCGCATAGCCATCCACCTTCAAGTCGCCGCCGGATGCCTGCAGGGAGGTCGGAGCAGCGAATGTGGGGATCGCAAAATCGAGTCCTTCCCGGCCGCCGAGAAGGAACTCGCCCGCCGAGTTCTGGATCTGGCTGCCGTCCAGCCGCAATTCGTAGGCTCCAGCAGCCAAGGGCTGAGTCAAGGTCAACGTCAGTTTCCTCGCCGCTGGATCGTACGCGAACTGACCGGCCTGAAGGCTGACCGGTCCCGTGGACAAGCTGAGCAGCGACACCGCCGTGACCACCGAGCCATCGCCAATCTGGCCCGCCAGTTTCACGTCGTCGGAAAACGTCACTGTCAGCGATAGAACCGGGGCCGACGATAGCTCGACCTGCAACACGGACGGATTCGCCGCACTGGCGGCCGACATTTCGTACGCCGAAAACAAGACCGCGTCGGATGCCAGAAGAAATGGTCCTGAGGAGGGCTCCCCGTCGCCCGAATCGGACACCGGGCCGAGGACACCGCCATCGCCCTCCCCGACGCCCGCCGTTAACAGCTGGCGAGGCTCCAGGGCCTCGCAACGCAGCCGCCTTGGACCTCGCCGGGACGATGGCCGGCGTTTGGATGCACTTCGAGCGGCGAACTTGCAGGTGACTGGCCTGTCCATCGTGAGCCCCACCAGGATCAACCAGGGAAATCGGTATGCTAAGACAACTGCCGCGTTGGGACTAGACCTCCGCACAGCAGTACTTAGTGCTTTTCGGAGCAAGAAGTTCCCGGTCATTGCCGAAATGGAGCAGAAAACTGCTTACGGAACGGCCCTCTTGACACCTCTTGCCGCACCCTTTCGGGCAGGCTCGGCGGATCGCCACTTCGCCGCACTATCGGCGGATCGCCAACGGCGAGCCGCGATAGTGCGACCGGCGGACCGCATTTCCATAGAAGTGCAGGGGGCGGTAGGGTCGCTCCAGGATCGGCGTGGCCTCGATCTGTTGCCGCAGTTCCCCGCGGGCGATGACCACGCCTGACCAACCCGGCTCCTGAGCGGAACTCGCGGAAACGAACAACGACAAACCGGCAACCAAGCTCAGAATCGCAGTCCGAAGTTTCATTGGGTTACTCCTCATAGAAGACAGTCTTGGGTCTCCAGACGATTCAGATTGACCTCACAACGGCTCTCGCGGCGAGAGCCACTTGCTGTGCCAGATGCAATTCCGGTGCCATGCGTTTTGCATTCAAGCCAGTCAAGCACCATCTCCATTACCCACGGTGCCTTGCCAGACGCTTTCCCACGGGTTCGCGAGGCGATGCTCGAACAAGCCCTGGCCCATCAATCACCCGAGGGGGCCAGCCGACAAATATCACGGCTGCGCCAGCAAATATGCTGACTGCCCGCACGGATTCTCGGCCCGTGCGGCGGCTGGTGCACAATTTGCCTGCTCAACCCCCAGGCTCCGCGCTGGCACAGCGCTTGATCTCAGCCCCTCCGCTGTCCACCATGTCCTGGAATTACCAACGAAAGTCCCCGCTATGGCTACCGACGTTCGACTCAAGGAAGATCTCCCGGCCCTGACGGACGAGATTGTGGAAACGTACACCACGGTCAGCGGCATGAACCACCTGGGCCACTGTCCGTTGCCGAAGTACGAAGAGGTGGTGGCGGCGATCCAGGTTCTGAAGGACATCATCTATCCGGGCTATCGACGTCGCGAGGGGCTGCACATCGGCAACGTGACGTACCACGTGGGCAACCTGATCGACGGTTTGCACGACCTCTTGACGACCCAGATCGCGCGGGCCCTGTTGCACGAAGCTCGCGTGGAACGCGGCGTCCAGGCTTGCCCCAACCAAGAGGATTATCAAGCCCAAGGGCAGAAGATCGCCATCGCGTTCCTGGGGCGCATTCCTGCTCTCCGGCGCAGACTGGCCACGGACGTGCAGGCTGCCCACGAGGGCGATCCGGCATGCACGGGCTCGGACGAAGTGGTCCTCTGCTATCCCGGCCTGGAGGCGGTGACCGTATATCGGCTGGCCCACGAACTGTACCGGCTGAACGTGCCTTTCATTCCCCGCATGATGACCGAGTGGGCGCATCGTGAAACGGGTATCGACATCCATCCCGGGGCTGTCATCGGTCAGTACTTCGATCTAGGCGCTTGGATCTGAGGTGGTCTGGCCGCACCGGTTCCAGGGCATGCGGGCCAGCAACAGGCCCATCCCGCAGATGTCGGTGATTCCGGCGAACACCAAGCCGGCGCCGACGAAGGCAGACAGGCCGTAGCAGGCCGGATGGAGGAGCCAACCCAGCAGGATTCCCAGCAGCACCAGCGAGCCGGCTGCGATCCGAATCTGCCGCTCCAGCGAGAGCGCCTTCTTGCCGCGGACGATCGGCAGTCCGGCGGCAACGCAAGCCGGCGTGCCGTCCTCGACGTTGATCGCATTCGAGAAACCCGCCTTGAGGAACTTGTCGCACGCCTGCTGGCCGCGGTTTCCCGAATGGCAGACGACGTACACCGGTTCGTGGGCCGAGTCGCGGCGGGATTGCAGCACGGCTGCGGGGTCGAGTTGGTCCAAGGGGACGTTGCGCGCGAACTCGACGTGCGCCTCCCGGTATTCCAGGGGCGTGCGAACGTCGATCAGATCGATGCTGCCGGCGGCCTTGGATAGTTCTGCGAGCTTGGCGGCAGAAATGGTGCGGGGGGCCATCGTCTCCTCCTTGGTTTGAATCTGCCTGCTGCTGGGCAAGGCTCTCGAGCGTCGGCTCGTCACTTGCGCAGGATGCGTTTGACGGCGTCGGCCAAGCGGTCGATCTCGCCGATCGTATTATAGAAGGCCAACGAGGGCCGCACGGTGGCTTCCAAACCAAACCGCCGTAACGAGGGCTGAGCGCAGTGATGTCCGGCGCGGACCGCGATCCCCTCCAGGTCCAACAGCCGACCCACCTCGTCCGTCGGCCGATCCGGCAGGACGAACGACAGTACGCCCACTTTCTCGCGCGCGGTTCCGATCAGGCGCAATCCGTTGATCCCGGCAAGCTGTTCCGTCGCGTACTGCAACAGCTCGTGCTCGTACTTGGCGATGTTGGGCAGTCCCAGGCGGTTGACGTAATCCAACGCGGCTCCCAGGCCGACCGCGTCAGCCACATTCGGCGTCCCGGCCTCGAATTTCGCCGGCGGCTCGGAGAACGTGGTCTCTTCGAAAGTCACGTTCTTGATCATATTGCCGCCACCTTGCCAGGGCGGCATGATCTCCCACAGTTCTTCCTTGGCATAAACGACGCCGATGCCCGTGGGGCCAAAGATCTTGTGCCCGGAGAAGACAAAGAAATCGGCGTCCAACTGCGGCAGGTTCACGGGAATATGGGCCACGGACTGGGCGCCATCGATCAGCACGCGAGCGCCGTAGCGATGGGCCAGTTGGGTCATCTCGGCGACCGGCAGGATCGTGCCCAGGCTGTTCGAGGCGTGCGTCAGAGCCACGACCTTGGTCCTGGCTCCCAGCAACCGCTGATACTCTTCGAGCATAACCTCGCCGCGGTCCGTCACGGGAATCACCCGCAGCACGGCGCCTTTCTCCTTGGCCACCTGCTGCCAGGGGACGATGTTGGCGTGATGCTCCAGCGTGGAAAGGACGATCTCGTCGCCCGGCTGCAGGAACTTCCGGCCGTAGGATTGGGCGACCAGGTTGATGCCCTCGGTGGTGCCTCGGACAAAGACGATCTCCTTGGCGGACGCGGCCCCCAAGAACGTCTGCACCTTCTGCCGCGCTTGCTCGAACGCATCGGTGGCGCGGGCCGCCAGTGTGTGCGCCCCGCGATGGATATTCGAGTTGTCGTGGGCGTAGAAGTTGACCAGCGAATCGATCACGCTCTGCGGTTTCTGGGTCGTCGCGGCGTTGTCCAGCCAGGCCAGCGGTCGGCCATGCACCTGCTGGTTCAGGGCGGGAAAATCGCGGCGGATGGCTGGGACGTCCAGGGGCCGCGATCCTCCCCCCGGCACCGATTTCCCCGCGAACAACCGCCGGATGTACTCCTGGCTGGGGTCGTCCGCACAGCGGCCCTCCTTGGACCGTAATTGTGACGAACGGATCCGCTGCACAAAGGCCTGCAGTCCGGCGGAACTGTCTTCCTTGCCGCTTGGTGTCCCAGACGCAGCGGGGCTGACGTCCGCCACGGCTGGCAGGGAGACGGTGTTCTCGGGCAGCGCGGGGAATCCGGCCGGCCAGCCCACCGCTTCGGGCCCGGGAGGTGGTGTCTCCGCCTCCGTTTTCGGAATCAGGTTCGCCCCCGGAATCTCGTTGTACAGACGGGTGGCGATGGCAGCAATCAAGTCGGGCGTAACTTCGTTCATACGTCGTGCCTGCTGTTTTCCGCGGCGTTACGCGGCGTTACTTGGGGGTCTGTTTCCGGTGCTCGTAGTCGTGGTAGTAACCGACCTCGACGTTTTCCAAGACGCCGAGGGCATCGTCGGTCAGCACGGCGCAGGAGAAATACAAGGTCAGCAGGTACGAAGCGACTCCGAGGCTGTCCAGCCCCATCAGGCGGGCGGAAAGGCTGGGCATGATTTCGCCGGGGATCCCCGCTTGGTGCAGGCCCACGACGCCCTGATCGGCCTCGCCCACGCGGACCAACAGGATGCTGGTCGTGCCGTACCACTGATTCGACTGGTAGCGGCCCTTGATCTCCAGCTTGTCGCACGGGATCAGGGGCACTCCGCGCCAAGTGAGCACGGGCGTGCCGAACAGGTTGATCGTGGGCGGTGGCACGCCGCGCCACGTGCACTCGCGCCCGACGGCGGCGATCGCCTTGGGGTGTGCCAGGAAAAACGCCGGTTTCTTCCAGACCAGCGCGAGCAGCTCGTCCAGGTCGTCAGGCGTGGGAGCGCCGTAGCGGGTACTGATCCGCATTGCCGGGTCGACCGAGTGGGCCAAGCCGAACCGCTTGCTGTTGATCAGCTCCCATTCCTGCCGCTCCTTGATGCCCTCGATGGTCAGCCGCATCTGCTCATGCAACTGGTCGTAAGGATCGTTATACAGGTCCGAAACGCGGGTATGCACGCGGACGACTGTCTGCACCGCCGAGAGCGTGTGCTCGCGGGGGCTCGCGGAATAGTCGACGAACGTTTCGGGAATCTCGACGTTCTCGGCAAAACCCGAGACCAGGTCGATATTGCGTTCCCCGTAGCGGTTGACCGTGGACTGCAACTCCAGGTGTTCATCGATGGCTTTCTTGAATCCCTCCTTCAAGTTCGGCTGTTCGCCGAGGACGGCGTCCAGATCCTTGCGCGACAAGGTCAACAAGATGCAGGGCGTAATCGTACGGACCGTCACGTCCGACGGCTTGCCTGACACCAGATCGGTCTCGCCAAAGTACTCGCCCTCGGTCAGCAGGGCGATCCGCAGGTCGCTGCCGTGGGCGCCCTTGCTCAATACCTCGACCTGCCCTTGGGCGATGATGAAGAACTTGCTCAGGTCTTTGCCTTCGACGATCAGCTTGTTCCCCAACGAGACTTCTTCCGTCTTGAAGCGGTTGGCCATGCGGGCCACGATCGTCTCCGGCAAACGCGAGAACAGCGGCACGCTGCGCAGCGACTCGGCCGGAAAGGAGATGCCGTTGCCGGATGCGTCGACCGCAATCCGTTCGGCCTTGGGCAACTCCACCTTGGTGCGGTTGACGCGGTAGATGCCCCCGTTCACTTGCACCCACGGCAGCAGGCTCAGCAGCCAACGCGGGGTGATCGACATCATTTTCGGCGCGGTCTTCGTCGTGTCCGCCAGGTTCCTGGCGACCGCGGTGGTCACGCTTCTCTGCAAGAGACTGTCCGACATGTTTTCCCTGGCCTTTCTGGTGAAAGTGGGACAGGCATCCTGCCTGTCAGGCAGCGCAGGCATCCTGCGTCAGAGTCTTCCTTGACAGGCTGCAAGCCTGTCCCACGGGTCCGCTCAGCTTCAGATTCCCAGACCGTCGTCAAAGCCACCGGTTCCCCGGTGTTGATAATCGTGGTAGTAACCGACCTCGACATTCTCCAGCACGCCCAGGGCGTCATCGGTCAGCACGGCGCAGGAGAAATACAGCGTCAGCAGATACGAGGCGACTCCGAGGCTGTCCAGTCCCATCAGCCGCGCGGACAGGCTGGGCATAATCTCGCCTGGAATGCCGGTCTGGTGCAGGCCGACGACCCCCTGATCCGCCTCGCCCACCCGCAGCAGCAGGATCCGCGTTGTGCCCAGCCAGCGGTTCGACTGGTAACGGCTCTCGATCTCCAGCTTGTCGCAGGGGATCAGCGGCACACCGC
Source organism: uncultured Planctomycetaceae bacterium (assembly GCA_903927685.1). Next base: position 4,079 of record CAIYOB010000525.1, on the reverse strand, counting down.
GCCACGTGATGACGGATGTGCCCGACAGGTTCGCCGTCGGCGGCGGCACGCCGCGCCACGTACATTCGCGGGCAAAGGCGGCGATCGCCTTGGGGTGCGCCAGGAAGAAGGCGGGTTTCTTCCAGACCAGCGCCAGCAATTCATCCAAGTCGTCGGGCGTCGGCGCCCCGTAGCGGGTGCTGATCCGCATCGCCGGATCCGCCGAATGGACCAGGCCGAACCGCTGGCTGTTGACCAGCTCCCATTCCTGCCGCTCCTTGATCCCCTCGATGGTCAGACGCATCTGCTGTTGCAGCTGATCGTACGGGTCGTTGTACAGGTCCGAAACCCGCGTGTGGACGCGAACGACGGTCTGGACGGAGGACAGCGGGTATTCGCGCGGATCGGCGGAATAGTCGACAAAGGTCTCGGGGATCTCGACGTTCTCGGCAAAACCCGACACCAGATCGATATTCCGTTCCCCGTACCGATTGACCGTCGACTGCAACTCCACATGTTCGTCGATGGCGCGCTGGAACTCGCCTTTCCAGCCGGACTGTTCCCCGAGCACCGCATCCAGATCCTTTCGCGACAAGGTCAACAGCACACAGGGTGTGATGGTGCGGACGGTCACATCCGAGGGCTTGCCCGACACCACGTCGGTCTCGCCGAAGTACTCGCCCTCGGTCAGCAGGGCGATCCGCAGGTCGCTGCCGTGGGCGCCCTTGCTCAGCACCTCGACCTGTCCGTGGGCGATGATAAAGAACTTGCTCAAGTCCTTGCCCTCGATCATCAGCTCGTTGCCCAACGACACTTCTTCCGTCTTGAAACGGTTGGCCATGCGCGCGACGATCGTCTCCGGCAACCGCGAGAACAAGGGCACGCTACGGAGCGCCTCCGGCGAGAAGGGAGCCCCGTCGTCGGAGATATCGACCGCGATCCGCTCGGCCTTGGGCAACTCGACCTTGGTGCGATTGACGCGGTAGATGCCGCCGTTCACCTGCACCCACGGCAACTGGCTCAAGAGCCAGCGCGGGGTGATCGACATCATCTGGGGCGTGGTTTTCGTCGTACTCGCCAAGTTTCTGGCGACTGCGGTGGTGACGCTTCGCTGCAGTAGACTGTCGGACATGTTCGAATCCTGTGGTTGGGGTCGAGGGTGCGTGGCCTTACTCCGCGAACAACTTGGTGGACAGGTAGCGTTCTCCCAGGTCCGGCAGCACGACGACGATCAGCTTTCCGCGGTTCTCGGCTCGCTGGGCGATGTGCAGCGCCGCCCAGGCCGCCGCTCCGCAACTGATGCCGCACATGAGGCCCTCTTGGCGTGCGAGCTGTCGCGAGGTTTCAAAGGCGTCGTCATCGGAAACGGGAATGACTTCGTCGATCACCTGCAGATTTAGGATGCTGGGGATGAACCCCGCACCGATCCCCTGAATCATGTGCTTGCCCGGCTTCAGCGGCTGCCCGGCACGCTGCTGGGTGAGCACCGGGCTGACCGCCGGCTCGACCGCCACGATCTGGACCTTGGGCTTGCGCGATTTGAGCACCTCGCCGACCCCCGTGATCGTTCCTCCGGTGCCGACGCCGGCCACGAAAATATCGACCTGGCCCGCCGTATCCCGCCAGATCTCTTCGGCCGTGGTCTTGCGGTGGATCTCCGGGTTGGCGGGGTTCTTGAACTGCTGCGGGATGTAGTATCGCTTGTCGCTCAGAGCCAATTCCTCCGCCCGCCGCACGGCCCCCGCCATGCCTTCCGCGGCGGGAGTGAGGATCAGTTCCGCGCCCAACGCCTTGAGCAATCGCCGCCGCTCCAGGCTCATGCTCTCCGGCATCGTCACCTGCAGCCGATAGCCCCGGGCTGCGCAGACATACGCCAAGGCAATGCCCGTATTGCCGCTGGTGGGTTCGATGATGATGGTGTCCGGCTGGATCTTCCCTTCCCGCTCGGCGGCATCGATCATGGCTCGGCCGATGCGGTCCTTGACGCTCCACAGCGGATTGAAGTTCTCCAACTTCGCCGCAAGCGTGGCCCCCGCACTGCCGACGATCCGGTTGAGTCGGACCAGCGGCGTATGGCCGATGCACTGGGTGATGTCTGCATGAATGCCGGGTGCCAACTTGGCGGCCATCGGGAAAGCCCTCCTGTACGTGGAACGGGAAACCTAACTCAGAAATCACCTCTCCGCGTCGCGGAAACCGCACCCAGTGAAGCGGAGGCACTTGGCGGGTGCAAGCGGCCTCGAGACGATATCTTAAACGCGACCGGTGAACCGAGGCTGAAGCCGAGAGGCAGTTCAGGAAATCGACCGAACCACATGCGAGGAGTCCGCCAGCACGGGCAATCCGCATCTCAGCATCCATCACTCTAACCTGTGCGACATCCGGGAATTCCGGTCAGTGGCTTGGCCGATAGGCTTGTCCCGCCTGGTGCTGCCTGCCCTCGGCGCTATGGATGACGCGAGGGCTAACGTAGAACTTGCAGGCGGCAGAGTCAAGAACCGCGGACCGCGTTTTAACATTTGCTGGCACCAGCCGACGGACCACGCAAGCGGCGCGTCTTGAACCAGGCCAGCAAGTTTGCTGTCCGACGCGTGCCGACGACTGCGAGACTAGCACATTTCATGGCATCTCCGTTACATCTGCTGGGGACATCGGGAATGATCACGGGTTGCGAACCTTAATTTGCTCACGCACGGCGGTACACGTCGGGCATTCAGGGGACGGCCGACAGGATCGTCACCGATTGTCTCTTGTCACTTATATCTCTCAGGCGGTGCCTTCCCCGATCGGATGCGTCGCTTCTCGGTGCGGTCGATTTGCACGACGACGCCATCCTGGACGATCAGGGTCACGGTACCGAATCTCAAGCCACGAAGCGCATCACGCACGTGACTGAGTTCGTGTTCATTGGACTGGTCGTCTTCCGGCGGCTCATTCTGCCCCTCCTCCGGTGCACAGGTGGCGGTTCTCGCATACGACATACCTCTCCCTTTTCAATCACTCTCGTCCCGCCTTGCATGCATTCAAGAGAATGGCCAATCACGTTTGCCACAGCCCAAGAAGCCGCGAATTCACCGATGTCGACGCGTCTCCTTACGTCAGCAATAGGCGTGCCCAGAAATGCGGAATGTGTAAATTGGATGACATTCTGTGCAATCCAAGGTGTACTCGACATCTGGGCGTCTTCAACCCGGACAGGCATTGCGGCATACGAGTTGCACTTTCATTTCGCACGTCCCGACCTAAACGTCCAATGCCGCACGGGAGACCGGTTCTCCCTGCTTACGACGCTGTCGCGGTGCCCAATACGCACGGATTTGCCGTTCAACCCACTCGGTGGAATCTACCCATGCGCCGAAGTTCGGATTTGGAACAAGCAGAGCGGTGGGAGGTTGCTTTCGTGTTTGACACTGGGAATCGGCGGGTCTTGATCGCGGGCCAACCGGTAGTGTTGCGAGTCACGGAATTCCGCGTCCTGCAGCTTCTCGCCAACGCGCCAAACCGAATCTTCACCAGGGCGGAAATCCTCGAGGGCATCAATGTCGGGGATTATGCGGTCAGCGAGAGGGCGGTGGACGTCCAGATTGTCAGTTTGCGCAAGAAACTTGGCTCCGCAGCCAGCTACATCGAGACGGTTCGTGGACAGGGCTATCGCTTCCGGGGCCCGCTGCCCACGAGTTTCACCAGTTGAGGTTCCTGGATGCTAACGCCATGACTATTGCTGGATGTCCCAGCAAGATTCACGGGTAGCCGTGATTCATGCTCGGTTCTCTCCAGCGAAGTCTGTCCCTGCGGCCGATTTCATGGCCCTGGAATTGACGGCGGAATCAGGTACGGAAGTTGCTGTCGTGACGTCCGTCGTGTGCAAAGCCCAAACCGACAGATCGAATCGCCATGCACGTCGCCCAGAGATTTTGGCCTAACGGATCCTCGTCCCCAGCAGCGTGCTAAGTTGCGCTGCGCATTACCTCCAGGAGATTTGCCCCATGCCCCATGCGACGACCTACGCCAACATCGTCGATACCACGTTTAATACGCCCTTGGTTAAGCTGGGAAAACTGATTCCGGTCGAGCATGCCACGGTGCTGCTGAAACTGGAG
>CAIYOB010000524.1 GCA_903927685.1 uncultured Planctomycetaceae bacterium | reverse complement strand
TCGTTCGCGGATCGGTCATCGTCCACGGTGAACGGCCCGCTGAGCGTGACGTTGCCGATGTTCTTCACTTCGTAGCGGTAGTCGATCACGTTGCCCAAGGCATCGTAGGTTGTGGGTGATGCCGTCTTCGTCACGGACAAAGCAATTGGCACCGTCGCGGTGACCGTGGCCGTGACGGGTGGAGAGACGACGGGAACACCGTGGAACAGGCCGCCGGCGACGGCCGTGTTGGTGACCGAGCCAGCGTCCAAGTCGGCCTGGGTGATCGTGTAACTGGCGGTGCAGGTCAGCGACGCCCCGGGAGCGAGCGTCGCGACCGGCGGACAGGACTCGTCGGCGGCCAGATCGTCCGCCACCGTGAACGGGCCGTCGAGCGTAACCCCGCCGGTGTTGGTCACGAAATAGCTATAGCCGATCACCTCGCCAAGCGAGTTGTAGACCGTGGGCGAAGCCGTTTTCGTGACGGACAAGCCCTTTGGCACCGTCGCGGTGACCGTTGCGGTTCCCGGCGGCGAAACCACGGGTACTCCGGCGAACGAGCCGCGGGCCACAGCCGTGTTGGTGACCGAGCCCGCGTCCAAGTCGGCCTGCGTGATCGTGTAGCTGGCGGCGCAGGTCAGCGACTCGCCCGGGCCGAGCGTCGCGACCGCCGGGCAGGCTTCGTCCGCGGCTCGATCGTCGTCCACCGTGAATGGGCCGGTGAGCGTGACTCCGCCGGTGTTGGCCACCAAGTAGTTGTAGCGGATTTCATCGCCCAGCGAATCGTACGTTGTCGGCGAAGCCGTCTTCGTCACCGAAAGCGCTGGCGGCGGGGTGCAGACATTTGTGATCCGAATATCGTCCACGTACCAGCCTTCGGGATCCACCAGGGGCATTGCCCCGGTATCAAAGACAAACTGCAGTTGGATCCGCCGGCCTGCGAAGGGGGTCAGATCAACGAGCCCGATGTTCCACTCGGTCGCTTGCCGGCTCGTCTCCGGCAGCGTGCCCGCTTGGCGACTGCTGACGGTCGTGGTGCTGGCACCGTCGTAAACGCGCACTTCCACGAAATCCACATCGACTTCGTCGCGCGTATCCAGGAAATAATGGAAGCGAAGTTCCGACGTGCCGCACACCGGAATCTCGATCGACTGGGGTGAAAACAGCGTGCCGCGGTGGTCGCCCCCGATGATGTAGTGACCGCCGCCCGTCGACGATTCGAAGGTCCCGTAGTACCAATTGTGGATCCGCGTGTGATTGCCCAACTGGTCGTCGCGGCGGCCAACCGAATAATGCCACAGCCCGTTCATTGTGCGGCCGGTATTGTCCGCGTAGTACCCGCCGTCACCGGCCTCGAAGTCCTGTTGGTAGATGACTTGCGGGACGGGGGAGGAGGCATCCAGCAACCGACGGTCTTCCAACGGCTCGATGGCCAAACGGCGATTCGAGGATGCGGTGCGGGGGGCAGCCTGCAAGCCTTGTCGCTGCTTGCGAACGCCCTCTCGACGAGCCCCACCGCAACCTGATCTTTGTGAGCGCACCTGGAATCACTCCGCTAGCCGCCCCAGTCTGTGCCATTCGGGCGTCCGACAAAAACCGTACAAATTCATTGACGCTCGCAACCGCCCGGATTATAACCTAGTTGACAGCTAGGAGTTTGCAAAACTCCCGCAAAATCGTCAAAATAGTTGTCGTACTCCCAAGATGTTCCTCGCTCGAACGGAGGCGAGCGACAGGTTCTCGGCTTACGGATCGAGGCTCCCGTCAACGTTTACCAGCGAGGTACCAACCATGTTCTGGCCCATCCAGCGAAACAAGAAGCAACGCGCACTGCGACGCAGCACCAGCCGGCGAGCCGTCAACCGGCTGCGGTTTGAGCCCCTTGAAGATCGACGCCTTCTGGCGGCGGGACTGGTCGATGTCCAAATCTCCCCGCTGTTGGCCCCGGGCGAGTTGTATCTCCTGGGCGACGGCTCGAACAACGAAGTCAGAATCAGCCAGACGGTCAGCCCGGGCACCTACCGGATCGACGGTCTGAACGGGACCCTGCTGCAGGTCAACGGGGCGGGCGTGACGATGCCCACGGTCACGGTCAACGGCATCACCGGCGACATCGGCGTCGACCTGCAGGCCGGTAACGACTCGTTCACGTTCGACAGCCTGTACGCAGCCAGCGGCCAAGACTCGAACGTGCCCCTCAACTTGGAGATTTTCAATGACGACGGCAGCAACGTGAATACGATTGCCGACGTCATGATCAACGGCGACCTGATCGTGACCAAGAGTCCGGGGACCACCGGCTATAGCGAATTGCACATCGAGGACACGACGGTCGTCGGCGTCACCGTGGTGGACAACACCGGTGGCGGCTCGGGCGGGGACACCTGGACGGTGATCGACAACAGCTGGCTGCAAGGCGACAGCGGTGCAGGGCCGGCCCTGGTCCTGTCCAACGCGGAAGGCAAGGACATCAACGATATTCTGGGCAATTCGCAATTCGGCATCGGTCCGTTTCCGCTCGCGGTCCCGGTGGTTGTGATCAGCAACGCGGGCGGCGGCAGCCGTACGACCTTTACCGGCGCGTCAGCCGTCGCCGGTTTCGGGACCACGACCGTCTACGGAGACTTGTTCGTTTCCAACGCCGCGAACGTGCCCGGCACCCTGGATCTGGTGACGTTTAACGGCTCCAACGTGCTGGGCGACGTCCTGGTCTCCAACGGCAGCGGCGACACGTCGGTGACGGTGACCAACAGCACGCTTGGCAGCCACTTGGTCGCGCCCCCGTTCTCGCCCGTCATCGGCTCGCCGCTGATGGTGTTGAACGACGCGGGATTCGACCAGTTCACCATGACCCAATCCTCGGCCCCGTGGGGCCTGATGATTGACAACGATGTCTCCGGGAATAACGACGTGTGGGGCAGCGCGACGCAGATTACCGGCAGCCATATCGGCACCGGCCCCTACGGCCCGGATATTTCCGGTTTCCCCAACGCAGCGCTGGTCCTCCTGGGCGATAACGGCCGCGACCTGGTGAACGTCAGCGGAACCACGCTGGGCGGTACGCTGCAGTTGGAACTGTTCGCCGGAAACAACGAAGTCAATCTCACCAACCGTTCGTTGATGGCCGGGTTAAGTCTCGTCACGCTGGGCGGCAACGATACGGTGCTGATTGACGATTCCACCATCTCCGTGGTTGTGTATGTGCGTTTGGGCTTTGGAGCCGACCGTTTCATCGTGACCAACGTCGATCCCGCCACGGAATGGCCCAGCGCCCTGCTCGGCTCGATCGATATCGACGGCGAGTTCGGCGTGGATACGACTAACCTCAGCGCCCTCGCGCTGGGAGCGCTCGGTTTCGAGATCTTCGTCTGATCCTCCCATGCAGGCAAGATGCTCCGGGGGCCGCAGTGCGGTGCGCACTGCGGCCCCCTTTTTCTTGCGCTCAGCCGTTACGATCGTTGCGATCGCTAGGGTCCGGATCCGCAACCCAGCCGGAACGTCCCAAATGCTTGCGGCATTTTCCTGTCTGCGTAGTATGAATCTGTGAGGTGTCGAGACGCCTTTGCCGGTCTGTGCTGCGCGCCCGAGGCAGGTTCACGTCCAGCCATTGGCGCGGCCGGCGCCGGGTTTCGGTTTCCTGCGGGCTCCCCACTTTTTCGGAAGGCAGATCAACCGTGTTCGCAATTCCGTCTGGCAACCGCTCCTCCGCCCGTGATCCAGGACTCGACTCCCCGCGCCGGCGGCGGCGCGACCGGGTCTGCGCGGCCAGTCGCCGCAAGTTGGTCTTCGAGCCATTGGAAGCCCGTCAACTGCTGGCCGCCGATCTGCTGGCGCGATTCGAGTTTGCCGACTCCGGCGGGACGCCGGTGACCAGCTTGCAGGCCGGCCAGGACTTCCTGCTCCGCCTGTATATCCAGGACGTCCGCAGCGTTCCGCAGGGCACCTTTCAGGCGTTCTTCGACGTCAACTACAACGCAAGCCTGGTGTCCGCGGTCGGGCCCATCACGCACGGTTCGGCCTACAATGCGGCGGGAACGATCTCCGGCGACCTGTCCGTCAGCGGGCTGATCGATGAAGTGGGCGGCCAGGATACGGACCAGTTGCGGCCGTCTCCTCGGAACGCGGAACTGCTGCTGTTCAGTATCCCCTGCCACGCCAGCAATCCCGGCACGCTGAATGTCACCGCCGATCTGGCGGATCGGCCCGACCGAATCATCACGTTCTTTGATACCGTTTCGGCCCTGCAGTTGGACCGGATCGCATTCAGCGGCGGAACCGTGACGATTCTCGCCGCCGGGATTCAGGTCACCCCGACCTCCGGCCTGACCACGACGGAAAGCGGCGGGGCGGCCACGTTCTCCGTCGTTCTCGGCCAGGCGCCCACGGCCAACGTCACGATCGGGCTGTCGTCCAGCGACACCACCGAGGGCACGGTCACCCCCAACAGCCTGACGTTCACGCCGGCGAACTGGAATCTGGCCCAACAGGTCACCGTGACCGGCGTCAATGACGATGTGCTTGACGGTCCCGTGGGCCTGACGATTAGCACGGCCCCGGCGGTCAGTTCGGACGCGGCTTACAGCGGCCGGGATGCGGCCGATGTCTCCGTCACGAATACGGACGACGATGCGACCACGGTCTCGATCCTGGCCGCGGACCCGACCGCCGCCGAGCCGGGCAGCGACGACGGACAGTTCACCGTGCGACTGGACGGCGGCAAACTGGCCCCGCCGGGCGGGATTACGGTCAACTACAGCGTGAGCGGAACCGCCTCCGCCGGCAGCGACTATGTGAGCCTGGGCGGCACGGTCCTGATCCCGGCGGGAGCGTCGTCAGCGGCCGTCGTGGTCGATGCCTTGAACGACCAGGTGATCGAACTGGCCGAGTCGGTGGTGGTGACGCTGACCAGCACGAACCACGCCGGCGCCACCGTTCACCCGACCCAGAACGCCGCGACCGTGACCGTCAACGACGACGACGCGACGACCGTCTCGGTCACGGCCAGCGACGATGCGGGCAGCGAGCCGGGCACGAACGACGGACAGTTTACGGTTAGTCTGGACGGCGGCAAGCTTGCGCCGCCGGGGGGCATTGTGGTCAGTTACTCCGTGACCGGCAGCGCGACGCCCAACGCGGATTACGCGGCGCTGGCGGCCTCGGTGAGCATTCCCGCCGGCAGTTCTTCCGCTACGCTGGCCGTCGACGTCCTGAACGACCATATCGTCGAGCAGGCCGAGACCGTCGTGCTGGCCCTGACCGGCACGAACCACGCGGGCGTGACGACGTCGGCGGCGAACGCGACGGCGACGGTCACCGTGAACGACGACGACGCAACCACCGTCTCGATTGCCGCGACCGATGCCAGCGGCAGCGAAACCGGCTCGAACGGAGTGGTCTTTACCGTGACTCTGGCGGGCAGCAAAGTCGCGCCCGTCGGCGGCGTCGTGGTCGACTATGCGATTGCGGGCACGGCCACCGCCGGGGCGGACTATGCGCCGCTGCCAGGTTCCGTGACCATCCCGGCCGGCGCGTCGGCGGCCACGATCGCGATCGCAGTGACGGACGATAATCTGGTGGAGATACCCGAGACAATCGTCCTGACGCTGACCGGCACCGGCAACGGTGCGGTCAGCGTGTCGGCCGCCACCAGCCAGGCGACAGCCACGCTGACCGATAACGACGCGACGACGGTATCGCTGGCCGCGGCCGATGCGGCGGGCGGCGAACCAGGGTCCAACGACGCCCAGTTCACCGTGACCTTGGACGGCGGCAAGGCGGCGCCAGCCGGTGGGATCGCCGTCACCTATTCCGTCAGCGGCACCGCCTCCGCCGGGGCGGACTACGCCTCCCTCAGCGGGTCGGTGACCATTCCGGCCGGCGCGTCGACGGCGACGATCGCCGTCGATGTACTGGACGACGACACGATTGAACCAACGGAGAACCTGGTCCTGACACTGAACGGCGTCAGCCACGCCGCCGTGTCCGTCTCGACGACCGGCAATACGGCGACGGTGACGCTGGCCGACGACGACGCCACCACGGTCTCCGTCACCCCGACGGACGCCACCGGCAGCGAACCGGGCACGGACGACGGCCAATTCACGGTCCGCTTGGATGGCGGCAAACGGGCTCCCACCGGCGGCATCACCGTCAACTATGCCGTCAGCGGCACCGCGTCGGCAGGCGCTGATTACTCGTCCCTCTCAGGATCCGTGACCATCTCCGCCGGCGCGTCGTCGGCCACGGTCTTCCTCAGCATCCTGAATGATTCGTTGGTTGAGGGAGCGGAGACCGTCGTGCTGACTTTGACGGGAACTAATCACCTCTCCGCCGTGGTGCACGCGACGGACAAAGCGGCGACGATTACCATCGGGGACGACGACGGTACGACCGTTTCGGTGGCCGCCGCCGATGCCAGCGGCGCGGAACCGGGCAGCGACGACGCCCAGTTCACGGTGACACTGGACGGTGGCAAACTCGCCGCAGCGGGCGGGATTATCGTCAGCTATACAGTCAGCGGCACAGCCACGGGAGGCAGCGACTACACGACGCTGCCGGCCTCCGTCACGATTGCCGCCGGCAGTTCGTCGGCGGTGATTGTCGTCGACGTGCTGGATGACCAGATCATTGAGGGCAGCGAGTCCCTGGTCGTCACCCTGACCGGCACCAACCATGCCGCGGCCGCCATCGCCGCGAACAATTTGGCCACCGTCACGATTGCGGACGACGACGCGACCACCATCTCGATTGCCGCGACGGACGGTGCCGCCAGTGAGCCCGGCGGCAACGACGGCCTGCTGACGGTGACTTTAGCGGGCAGCAAGCTCGCCCCGCCCGGCGGCATTGCGGTCGCCTATACGGTCAACGGAACAGCGACTGCAGGGGCGGATTACTCCTCCCTGTCCGGCACGGTGACGATTCCTGCCGGAGCCTCGTCGGCTGCGATCGCGGTCGACGCGTTGGACGACCAGGTGATCGAGTCCCAGCAAACCGTCGTGGTTACGTTGAGCGGCACGAATCACCCCGGCGCCGCGGTGCATGCCACCAACCGCACGGCCACGGTGTCCATTGCCGATGACGACGCCACGACGCTGACCGTCACGGTCGGCGACGCGACAGCGGGCGAAGTCGGCGGGGACGGCGGCAGTTTCCTGCTCGCCCTGAACGGTAACAAGCTCGCCCCGGCCGGCGGGCTCACGGTGACCTACGGGGTCTCGGGCACCGCGACACCAGGTACGGACTACCCGGCGTTGCCGGGAACCGTGGTGATTCCCGCGGGCCAGGCTTCGGTCACTATCTCCGTCAGCGCCCTGGATGACCAGGTGATCGAAAACGCGGAAACGGTCGTCCTGACACTCACTGCGGCCAATCACGCGGCCGTGAGCATCGATCCTGCCAACGCGGTCGCCACGGTGACCGTGAATGACGACGATGCCACCTCAGTCTCTGTGGTCGCAGCCGATCCCGCGGCCGGTGAACTGGGGGCCGACGACGGCCAGTTCCTGGTGTCGTTGAACAATGGGAAGACGGCGTCTGCGGGCGGAATCCAGGTTGCTTACACGGTCAACGGCACGGCCACGCCCGGGACCGACTATGCGGCCTTGGCCGGCACGGTGATCATCCCGGCCGGACAGTCCTCGGCGACGATTACTGTCGACGTGGTGGACGATCCGATTGTCGAGATCACCGAAAGCGTCAGCATCACCCTGACCTCGACGAATCACCCCGGGGTGACGGTCCCAGCCACCGACAACACGGCGACGATCAACGTTGCGGACAATGACGCGACGGGGGTGTCGATTATCGCCACGGACGCCAGTGGCGGCGAACCGGGCGCCAACGCCGGCCTGCTAACCATCGCCCTGGCCGATGGAAAACTCGCACCGGCGGGCGGAATCGCGGTGAGCTACAGCAGCAACGGGAGTGCGACCGCGGGAACGGACTACGTGGCGTTGGCCGGTTCGGTCACTATCCCCGGCGGGTCCTCATCCGCCACCATCGCCGTCGCCGTCCTGGACGACAGCGTGGTCGAAACAACGGAGACCTTGCGGGTCACGCTGACGGGTGTCAGTCATCCGGCGGTCAGCCTCACGCCGGCCGCCAAGGAGGCGGAGGTGACGATCGCGGACGACGACGCCACGACGGTCTCGATTTCCGCCACGGTTGCCGATGGCAGCGAAGCGGGGCTCGTCGACGGTCAGTTCACCGTGACGTTGGACGGAGGGAAGCTGGCGCCCAGCGGCGGAGTCGCTGTGACCTATTCGGTCCTGGGCACGGCGGCCGCGAGCCTGGACTATGCCGCCCTGAGCGGCACCGCGACGATCCCCGCGGGACAGACTTCGATCGCGATCCCGCTGGATGTCTTCGATGACAATCTGGTCGAACTGTCCGAGACGGTGAGCGTGACGCTAACGGGCAGTGAGCATCCGGCGGTGACGCTTAGTGTCATCCATCGGACGGCCACGGTGACGATCGCCAGCGATGACGCGGCGATCGTCACGCTGAGCGGCCCGCAATCGGCGGACGAGGGGGACGCCGGCACCAGGCTGCTGACCTTCACGGTCACCCTGTCCGCTCCCGTCGATGTCCCGGTGTCGGTCGACTACGCCACGGCGGACGGAACGGCCGAAGACGAGGACGGAGATGGCGACTACGAATCCGCGGCTGGGACACTTACATTCGCGCCCGGCGCGACCTTGGCTCAGACGATCGCCGTCACTGTCCGTGGCGATACGTTGCTGGAACCGGACGAGACTTTCCAGCTGGTCATCGGTAACCTCCAGGCGGGGACGCCGGCCCGGAATGTGTTGTTGGCGGACGAGGCGGCCACCGCCACGATCATCGACGATGACGCGGCCCGCCTGACGATCGTTGCGTCCCGGGACGCAGCCGAAGACACCACCGACGGTCTGTTCACGGTGACCACGGACAAGTTGTTGTCGCAGCCCATCCAAGTTCTGTTGTCGATTAAGGGCACGGCCACGGCGGGGGCGGACTACGTGGTCCTCGACAGCATGTTCACGTTTCCCGCCCACGCCGCCAGCGCAACGATTCCACTGGCCGTGTTGCCGGACAACACGATCGAGGGCTCGGAAACCGTTGTCGTCCGGATCACCGGAACCAGCGATCCCCAAGCCCGGCCGGGCGCACCGGACTCCGCGACGCTGTTCATCGCCGACGATGAAGCGACGACGGTTTCGGTCGCAGCCGTCGCTGCCGCGACCGGCGAAGCGGGCGCGAACGAGGGCCGGTTCCGGGTTGTGCTTGCCGGCGGCAAACTCGCGCCGGCTCAGGGGATTACTGTCACTTACTCCGCAACCGGCAGCGCGCTGGCGGGAGCCGACTACACGGCACTCTCGGGTACCGTCACCATCCCGGCGGGCCAGTCCTCGGCAGACATTCCGATCCAGGTGCTGGATGACCAAGTCGTGGAACTGAGCGAGTCGATCAGCCTGACTCTGCTCGCCACCGACAATCCCGGGGTCACGATCGATACGGCGAGTTCGTCGGCCGCGGTGACGATCGCCGACGACGACCAGGGGACGGTCTCGCTCGTAGCGATCAGCAATGGGGCCGAAGCGGCGACGCCCGTTTCCGGCAAATTCCGGGTGACGCAGACCCGCGTCAGTTCGACTGACACCGTGCTCAGCTTCGCCGTCAGCGGAACCGCGACGCCGGGCGCCGCGGGCGACTACGTGGCGCTGAGCGGGGCCGTGACGATTGTTGCGGGGACGACGACAGCGGACATCGACGTCGCCGTGCTGAATGACGATCTCGTCGAAGCCACCGAGACGATCACGGTAACCCTGGACAGCCTGACGAGTGCCGCCCCGGGGATCGCCCTCGACGGCGCGGACGCAGCTGCCACGATCTCCCTCGCGGACGACGACACGGCGGTGGTTTCGCTGGCGAAGATCAGCGACGGAGCCGAAGGCCCCACGCCCGCGGCCGGCAGGTTCCGCGTGACGCAATCCCGCGCCAGTTCGACGGACACCGTGCTGAGCTACTCGGTCGGCGGAACCGCCGCGCCGGGCTCCGGAAACGACTACACCGCGTTGGGCGGCACCATCATGATCGCCGCCGGAACGTTAACCGCGGACATCGACGTCGCCGTGCTGAACGATGCGCTGGTCGAGGGGCCGGAGACCGTGACCGTGACGCTTGCGAGCGTCACCAGCGGCGATCCGCAAGTTTCCCTCGCGGCCAGCGGCCTGTCGGCGACCGTCGTCATCGCGGACGAGGACACGGCGACGGTTTCGATCGCCGCGGCGAATGACGGAATCGAACATCCGTCGCCCACCTCCGGCAAGTTCCGCGTGACGCTAAGCCGCGCTAGTTCGACCGAGACCGTGTTGAGTTACACCCTGGGCGGAACGGCCACGCCGGCCGCCGCTGGCGACTATGCGCCCCTGAGCGGTTCCGTGACCATCGCCGCCGGGACGACCACTGCCGAGATCGTGGTTGTGGTGTTGAACGACCCGTTGGTCGAAGGCTCCGAGACGGTGAGTGTCACGCTGAGCGCCGTCAGCAGCGGCAACCCGGGAATTGCGATTGACGAGTTTGCTGACGCCGCCACGCTGTCGATCAGCGACGATGACAGCGCTTCGGTGTCCATCGCCCGGCTGATCGACGGTGCTGAGGCGGCAGCGATGCATGGCAAGTTCCGTGTCACACTGTCCCTGGCCAGTGCGACCGACACGGTCGTCAGCTATTCGGTCAGCGGCACCGCGACGCCGGGCGCCGGCGCGGATTATGTGCCCTTGAGCGGGATCGTGACGATCGCGGCCGGAACGATGTCCGCCGATATCGACGTCGCCGTGTTGGACGACGACATTGTCGAGAACACGGAAACCGTGGTCGCGACGCTCACGGCACTCACCAGCGCCGCTCCCGAAATCTCGCTCAACACTGCCAGTCGCTCCGCTTCCCTGGACATCCTGGACGACGACACGGCCAGCGTGTCGATCGCACGGGCTGCCGATGGAGCCGAGGGCGATCCCCCCGTGCCCGGCCGCTTCCGTGTAACCATGACGAAGCCGAGTGATTCCGCGACCGTGGTCAGCTATCTGGTCGCTGGGACTGCCGCGCCGGGCGCGGACAATGATTACCTGCCACTGGCGGGCACGGTGACGATCGCGGGCGGGGCCACCACCGCCGACATCATCGTGGTCGTGCAAAACGACCTCCTGGTGGAACTCGCCGAGACGGTCATCGTGACGCTGTCCGCCGTCACGGGCGGCGACTCCGACATCACGATCGCTCCGGCGGCCAAGACGGCAACCGTGTCGATTCTGGATGAGCCGGCCCGCGTGTCGATCACGGCCAGCGATCCTGTCGGCAGCGAACCGGGCGCGGACCAGGGGCTGTTCACCGTCGCCTTGTCCGGCGGCCGTCAAGCCCCGCCGGGGGGCATCCAGGTCAGCTACACGGTCAGCGGTAGCGCAGCATCCGGCCTGGACTACACCGCTCTGTCCGGCATGGCGACCATCCCGGCCGGCCTATCGTCCGTCGCGGTTCCCGTCGTCGTTTTGAACGACAATATCGTCGAACTGCCGGAGACGGTCACCGTAACGCTTACCGGCACCGATCACTCCAACGTCACCGCCGACTCCGCGGCCAGCCAAGCGTCCGTGACGATCAACGACGACGACGCGACGACCGTCGCCCTTACGGCCAGCGATCCGAGCGGCAGTGAACCCGCTGACGGCGGGCTGTTCACGGTGACGCTGAACGGCGACAAGGTCGCGCCGGCAGGCGGCATTGTCGTTGCTTACATCGTCAGTGGGACGGCCACAGCGGGCCTGGACTATACGGCGTTGCCTGGGACCGTGACCATCCCGGCCGGCCAGGCGGCGGCGACGATCCGAGTAGACATCCTCCCCGACAACGTGGTCGAAGTCGCCGAAACCGTGTCGGTGACGCTCACGGGCACCAGCGAAGCGGGGGTCACGGTTGAGCCTGCGGCCGCGACGGCCTTGGTCACGCTCAATGACGGCAGCGGCGTGACGACGGTCTCGGTCGTTGCCACCGACGCTACCGGCAGCGAGCCCGGCACCAACGACGGGCTGTTCACCGTTTCCCTGTCCGGCGGCCGCTTGGCCCCGGAAGGCGGCATCACGGTCAGCTATTCGGTCAGCGGAACGGCCACGCCGGCCGCCGACTACACCGCGCACACCGGCACGGTGTCGATCCCAGGCGGTCAGTCGTCGGCGCTGATCCCCGTGGATGTCCTGGACGACAGTCTCCTCGAACTGTCCGAGACGGTGATCGTCACCTTGACAGGGACCAATCATCCCGGAGTGGCGGTCGCTCCGACCGACAACTCCGCCACCGTCACGATCGCGGACGACGATCTGAGCACTGTCTCCATCACGGCCACCGACGCCAGCGGAAGCGAGCCCGGCGCCGATGAGGGGCTGTTGACCGTGACGTTGGCCGGCGGCAAGGTGGCTCCGGCGGGCGGCCTCACCGTCAGTTACAGCGTGTCCGGGTCGGCGACAGGGGGAATCGACTACGCGGTATTGAGCGGCACCGTAACCATCTCCGCAGGCGGTTCGTCGGCGACGCTGTCCATCGACGTCTTGGACGACGCCTTCGTTGAACTGCCGGAAACCGTCGTCGTCACGCTGATCAACACTGACCATGCCGGCGTGACCGTTGGGACAAGCAATAACGCAGCCACCGTGTCCATCCAGGATGATGATCCCACCACGGTCTCGATCACCGCCAGCGACGCCGGTGCGAGCGAACCAGGGAGCGACGACGGCGCCTTCACGGTGACCTTGGACGGTGGCAAGCTGGCGCCGACCGGCGGAATCACAGTGACGTACACCATCGCCGGAACCGCAACCGCCGGCGCGGACTACACGTCGTTGACGGGCACCGTGACCATTCCGGCTGGCCAGTCGTCGGCCGTCGTTCCCGTTGACGTCCTGGATGACAACTTCGTCGAGGTCCCGGAAACAGTGGCGGTCACGCTCACCGGGACGAACCATGCCGCAGCCACTCTTCACGCCACGAACAAGTCGGCCACCGTGACCATCGCCAGCGCCGACGACAACACCACGGTCTCGGTTGCGGCCGGCGATGCGACCGGCCGCGAACCGGGTACGGACGAAGCCCAGTTTACGGTCGCGTTGGCCGGCGGCAAGTTGGCGCCGACCGGCGGCCTGGTGGTCAACTTTACGACGGCGGGCACGGCTTCCGCTGGTTCGGATTTCACGGCCCTCAGCGGCAGCGTGACCATCCCGGCCGGAGCCGCCTCGGCGACGATCGCCCTGGACGTGCTGGACGACAACGTGGTGGAATCCACCGAGACAGTCGTCGTGACGTTGACCGGCACCAGTCACGCGGGAGCCACCATCGCCACCGCCGGCACTGCAGCCACGGCCAACATTGAGGACGACGACGCCACGACCGTCTCGATCACCGCCAGCGATGCGACCGGCGGTGAACCCGCCGATGACGGCCAGTTCACTGTCACGCTGGTCAACTCGAAGGTCGCGCCGCCGGGCGGGATCGTTGTCAGCTACACCGCGGCCGGCACCGCGACGTCGGGCAGCGATTACACGGCGCTCAGCGGCAGCGTGACGATTCCCGCCGGAGCCTCCTCCGCCGTGCTACCCGTGGACGTGATTGCGGATGCCATCGCCGACGAAGCGGCAGAAACCGTCGTCGTCACACTGACGTCAGCCAACCATCCCAGCGTCACGGTCAGCACTTCCAGTCCGACGGCCACGGTCACGATCGCGGCTGACGATTTGAAGAACGCATCGATCAGCGGCTTTGTCTGGATCGATGCCAACAACGACCGGCAGCAACAGCAGGCCACTGGTGGCAATCCGCTGGAACCCGGAATCCCCGGGGTGATCGTGCGGCTGACCGGCACGGCTCGCGACGGCACGGCGCTGGACTTGGTGGCCATGACAGACGACGACGGCGGTTTCAAGTTCAAGGACTTGCCCGCGGGCACGTACGAGGTTCACGAAGAGCAGCCGACGGCCTGGATCGACGGGCAGGAAATGCTGGCGTCCAGCACGGTGAACGACACCTACTCGAACATCGCCCTGACGCCCGGCCAGCAGGCGGTCAACTACAGCTTCGGCGAACGCACGCTGCAGCCGCAGTTCATCTCGAAACGCCACTTCCTGGCGTCCACCCCCGTCACGGAAGTGTACCTGAGGCAAGTCAACGCCTTGGCGGAACAGCGGGCCGGCGACGCCGACGGCGCCCAGGCGATTCGCGACGCGAGCATCCCGTCAGAGGTTAGTCCACCAGCCAACGCCAGTTCCCGACTCACTTCAGATGCGGCGTTGGACGAGCCGAGCGACGCAGCGGCCGACGAGAGTTCTTTGGCTGCCGGCGAATCCTCTCCCTCCGCCCCCTCCGCTCCCGAGCCGGTTGTCGGCGGCGAGGGAGAAGTCGCTTCGGCGCCGGTTCGGGCCGCCGCCTCGAACATTGCCCCGTCACCCTCCGCGCCAGCGAGCAGCGTGCCCTTGTTCCGACCTGCCGTCCGGTCTGCGCCGCATTCGATGTCGGCGATTGCCGGATTGCCCGTTTCGCCCACCGAGACTCGACTCGAATCTGCCCCTCGGCCGGCTGAAGTGGTGATTGGCAGATCCTCGGACGGAACTCGCCCGGAGGCGACGCCTCCGGCGGTCACGCTCCAGCAGGATTCCGATCGTCCGGGCACGCCACGCAGGAGACCGGCGGACGAGAAGTCGGCGCTCGAAGACCTCGTCGACCAAGTTTTCGCCACCGACGCGTGGCTGAATTCATCGTCTGCTTGGAACGAGTAGGCTGATTGATTTGTGCCTTCTGTGCCCATCGTCGTCTTGCTGGAGGCCCTGGCGCTGACCGGCAGCGTAAGGTCGCCAAACGCGGCCCAGCGTAAACGCCTCGGCCTTCGGGCCGTGTTTCTCGAGCCGATCGCCAATCCGTAGCTGGAAGCCACGGCGGACGTAAAGAACGCGCCTGCGGGGCAGCCACAGACCGCACGGATCGTTGGCGTCGCGGGGGCGTCACGGTTTGACAGGCGTCAAGGTCACGTCGTCGATCCACAGCTCGCCGAACGCCTTGGAGTAGATGAAGACCAGGATCCGCACTTTCCCCTCGGGATCGAGTTCTTGACCGCGGCGGGGCGGCTGGACGGTCACGACCTCGCTGACTTCCATCCAATCGTGGTCTGCCAAGTTCGGCAGATCGATGCGCGCCCAGCCGTCACCGGGGTCGCCCTCGAAGTTCACAAAGCACGGACCGTGGGCCCCTAGCGCCTTGAAGTAGCCCCGAAAACGCAGCGTTTCGCCGGGTTTGACCCGGATCTCGGCCGTGCACAGTCCGCCCCGGCCTCGCTTGCGGCAGACGAGCCGTGCCGACAATGCGCCGGTATGGCCCTCGCCGAGCTTGATGTCGTAATCGCCGCCGTCGAAGAACCCGGAATAGCCCCAACCGGCAAAGGGACTGCGGGATAGCGTGTCCAGGTATCCGTAGCCCCACGGCTCCTGCGGATACGGCTGCCGCGGTCCGCTCCGCACCTCGAACGACGGATTGAGGATCAGATTGCCCGCCATCTGGCTGTCCGCGCCGCAGACGGACACCCCGGCGGCCAGCACGCTCGCCAGGACGCTGGGCAGAATCGATTGCGACATGGGTTCTCCTCGTCTCAGGGTTGCCCGATCAGCTGGTTCAGGACCACGATCGCCGCGGCTATCTTTTCGCGGAACGCGTAATAGGCGGCGGGCTCGGTCTGAAACTCGCCGCCTCCGTCGATCAGCCCGTCGAGGCCCAAGAGCGACTCGGCGGCGTCGAGCGCCGGCCCGTGCTTGGCCCCGGCCTGAGCCCGTTTCACCTGGTCGCGCGGGCCTGCGGATAGCAGCACACGGCCAGCCAGGCGTCGGTCCCGCGAGCTTGCAGGTCCGCGACGCCGGTCTGGTGATACTGGGCTACGTACACGTCGAATACGTCGACGGAGCCGGCCAGGGCTCGGACGCCCGCGGGTTCGTTCAGGCACTGCAGAATCCGCAACTCCGGCGCGGCGAGCTTGATCGCTTGGGCGATCTTCTGCACCTCGCCCCAGTGCCGCTGCGGACATTCGTCGTACGTATAGGCCTAGGCGGGCGCGAACGTCGTCTCGACGAAGTCCACGCGCCGCCAGCTGACCTGCCGGGCCGGCAGGACGCCGCCGCCGGGGCCCGTGAGATCGGAACAGCGGACGTCCCGGATCGCGACGTCGCGCCACGGCGCCTCGATGACCAGTTGCCCGTCTTCGGCTTCGTTGCGAGCGAGGGCGATCGCCAGGGACCGGTGCAACTGGTCGGCTGGCTTGAAATCCGTATCGGGATAAACCTTGGTCAGCGCGTCCGCCGTGTCCAAGCGGTAACCGATCGAGTCCGGCGGCTCCGGAATGTCTTTCGGTCGGGGCGGCATCAGAGCCGGCTCCGCAGGGCTTTCGGCCAACGCATTGACGTCCACCGCCTCGGCCGACACGTCGTCGATCCAGATCGAGCCGCCGGTCTTGGAGTAGATGGACAGCACCAGCGTCTGCCCCTCCGCCTGGGTATGCCGCACAGGCACGACGCAGCGTTTGGTCACCCGCTGCCAATCAAAGGTGCCCCCGGGGATGTCCAAGCCATCCCAGCCGTCGCCGGGCGTGCCTTCGTAGTTCAGTCGAATGGCGCCGCCCCCCGCGTCTTGGGCCTTGAGCCAGAAGGAGACCTGGAGGATCGTCCCCAGCTGCAACTGGAACGGTGTCGACGCCACGCCGCCACGGCCCTGTTTCTCGCAGCGGATTTCGAGCGCATGGCGGCCGCTGTGCGACTGGTTGGAAAGGTGGACCGTATAGCGTCCGCCATCCCAGCCGCCGCCGAAACGCCAGCCCGCGGCAGGCGCGTCCTGCATACCCGGGTAGAACGAACTCTCCAAGTCGGACCAGGCGGTACGGGCCGCTGCGCCGGCCGGATCCTCGAAGCCGCCGTTGCTGATCAGGTTCTCGCCTGCCCCCGCGATCCCGCGCGTGACCAGCGACGCGACGAGGAAGCCCACCGCAAGTCTAGTCATCATTCGAGTCCCTTCCCCTTGTTCCCCGCAGCCCGGGCAACGAACGCCAGAACAACGAACGGGCGAGTCGCTATTGTCCCATCTGCCGCCCGCCGTGCAACCGCGGTTCGGGAACCGCAGGCCAACACGCATTGGGCACGGCCGCGACGTAGAAGTGATCCCTGACGGCGGGCGACAATGGGGCCGCGACTGTTTGGTCGCGGAAAGGCGGCGATCGCCTGGGCCTCGGCCTCGCTCGGCTGGGCTTCAATGGGGCCGCGACTGTTTGGTCGCGGAAAGAAC
>CAIYOB010000523.1 GCA_903927685.1 uncultured Planctomycetaceae bacterium | reverse complement strand
GAGGCGATGCCGCGCTCGGCCAGCACGGCCAGGAGCGTCGGAGCGGGCTTGTCCGAAGGAGCTTGCCCGATGGCGGTGGCAAGGGCGGACAGGGCGTTCTTGGCGTCCTTCTCGGCCGTGCGGGCTTCGGCCAGCGCGAACCGCAGGTCTTCTTTGTAATGGACAATCGCCAGGCCGGCGCTGACGGTGGCCCGCTCGCCCATCAACAGACGCTCCTGGTGCTCATCTTCGTCCCGAAGCCAGTTTTGACGAAAGGTCCGGCTCAGTTCGCTGGCACAAGCTAGGGCCGTCCTGGTGGGCAGCAGAGCCAGGACATCATCGCCGCCGGCATAGATCAGCGTGCCCGCGTGCTTGTTGACGATGGCGGGGACGAAGTGCAAGGCGAAGTTTGCCAGCGCTTCGCTGATCGCGGCGTGCAGGGCCGGACCGACCGGACGCCGGGCCTTCAGACCCGCGGCGGCTGCAGGCAGGTCGGCAAAGTACTTTCGCAGTTGCGGATGGAGCACCTCCTGGACCTGCGGCGATTTGTCGCCGCGCAGCCAACGGCCCATGTCGTCCCCGTCCAGCATCAGGACGGCATAATAGGCCGGCGGGCGTTCGCGGCGGCGAGCTTCCAGCAACTCTCGCCAGACATCCTCCGGGATCGGCTGGTCGTCATCCTCCAAGCCCTGCGTTGGAGTCGACCAGTACAGCCACTGGCTGCCGTGGTAACGCTGTGCGTACTCCTTCAGCGTCGAATGCTCTGGTTCGTCAAGCCAACACCGAGCGGCGACGGAAGCGGTGTCTTCGTAGCGCAAGTCCTCGGCCTCGAGCTGCAGCCGGTCCCGGAAGAAGCACGGCCCGCTGAAGCGTTTGACGAGTGCGACGGCGCTGAGCCGTTCTCGCTCACGCAGGTGGACCCCACGGATTCCTCGTGTAGCGGCCTGCTCCCAGAATCGGCGGGAGTCGTCCAATCCGGCCGGCCCCATTTGCTCGTAGCTCCCCAGCAGACTGCACTTGGGGGGCACTTGCTCGGCATCCGCCGTCAGGACGGTCGAGGGCGGCACGTGGCGAATGGCGCGTTGGGCCTGCATCAGCCGGGCGGACAACTCGACCTTGGCCTGCCAGCTGCCCGCGGATTTCTGCGAGTAACCAGGCTGCTGGCCCGCGGGAATCGCGTCGGCCAGGCTACGCACGTCGGCGGCGTCCGGGAAGGCCGCAGCAAAGCCTCCTTTGCCGGCGATCAGGTCGCCAATCGCTTCGTCGCCACCCGCCGCCCGCCAGGGGAGCACACAAGCTTGGATCTCGAAATAGTCTTGGATCTGCTCGGGCCAACGCGCCGCCCAGTTCGGGGCCAGCGATTTCCATTTCATTTCCAGCTGATTCCGCACCGCGTCCGCCATCTCCTGCCACGCAGCCTGGGCGCGGCTCCGGCAATGTGACGCGAGCTCCCGAGCGATGCTTCCGTCCGGCCCCCAGGGCACGACGGCCAGGAAGCGGTTGGGGATGCACGGAGCGATTCGTCGTTCCGGCGGCGGAGAGCCAACCGCTGTCAGGCCTCTCCTTTCCCGTAACCAGAGATCCAGCCAGGGCAGTCCGCGCAGGGCGGGGTAGACGAGCGCCGTCGGGCCGTGGGCTTCGATCACCGGCAGCATCCCATGAAAAGTCAGCCAGGCAAGAATCATGCTCCCGGACCACAGGTCCCGTAGCGAACGGGCGGCGGCAATGAAGGACTGCACGGGGCCCAGCGAGAAAGACAGGAAAGCGGCATCGGAACCGCTGGCCGCGTCGGCTGCCTTCAACGCCGCCGTCGTATCCAGGTGCTGCCAGATCGTATGATCGGGAATGCGTGTGTCGGCCGGCAACGGGTCGAACCAATCGCCGTGCTCGTTGGCAAGCCGTTCCGCCAGCAGACGCCAAAGAAGCAGGAATCGCCGCTCCGTACCCTCGCTGGCTGCGACCACTCCCGCGATCGTATCGGACACGGCCTGCTGATTCCAATTGGAAATGGTCACCGTCTTCTCGGCCGCGGACAGCGGATGGCGCACGTTGAACCGGCCTTGCTCGCAGGGAACCGTCAGGGTCTGCCAATTCGGGGCGGGCAGACGCTCGGCGATGGCTGCCAGTGGGTCCGAAGGGTCCTTCAATTCCGCTTCGGACACGCTGTCCCCGAGAGCTGCCTGAAGATAACTGCGGGCACGAGCCTCATGGCCGCGGATTTGCAGGGCCTTGTCAGGCGGGTCGTGGAGGTAAGCCACCAAGATGTCTCGCCAGTTCGTTGCCATGTTCCTTCCTCCATTCGCCGCCTCGCCACCCGGCGAGAAGAACCGCGACCGATCGCCGATTCGGCTCAAAGGGGGCGTCTGCAACCAGGGATACAACAAGCTGCCAGTTTCTCTTCTCTCGTTACAACGTTGTCCGTCCTTCGACAATGACAGGATTTCGCATCAACTAACTCACTTGCCAACAAACCAAGCGTTCGCTGCCCGGCCGCACGCGGCGGTCCGGCGCGGACAGGGTGTCGTTGCGGACGTACAGCCGCCAACTGCCGGCTGGCATCGCGCGGTCCGCCGCCCAGGTCATCCACTTGTTGCCCGGCGTGAGATCCAGCACCAGGGATTCCGGCGGCCGACCGGCAGCAAAATGACGCACGGCAGTGGGGATTTCCTGTTGAAGCACGGGGCCGTCCTGGAATGGCTGGGGCAGACAGTGCCGTCCGTCCGCCTCGAGCAGCTCCTTGACCATCAGCATGGCCCCCGTCTGATCGCGACGGGCGTCCGGATCGGGCGTGTACAGCAACAGGCAGTGCTTGACATCCAGTGCCCGCACGGCGAGTAGGACCAGTTCCGGACTGCCGCTGACAATCGTCACTATGTGCGTCGGTCGGCAGTCGCCGTATTCGGACCGCACTTGGCTCCGGCAGCGCTGGGTGATGGTCGGCAACAGGTGGCTCCAGTAGAACTGCGTCGTCCCGGGCCGTCCGCGCGGCCGCTTGGAGTAGTAGTCGACGCAGCGTTCAACCG
>CAIYOB010000522.1 GCA_903927685.1 uncultured Planctomycetaceae bacterium | reverse complement strand
TGGATGTCAACCAGCCGCCGACCATTACGTCCTCGCCCAAGGGCCCGGCCTACAAGGATGTCGCTTGGAGTTATGCGGTCACGGCCAGCGACGTGGATGGCCGAGGTATCCAGTCACGTAGACAGCTTGCGTACCAGGGGGTTCGTTCACGCCTTGAACCGCGTTCGCGATTGGAGACGCCGCGATGCCCACCTGCTGGAGATGTTCTTTGACGGCGCCCGGTCGGTAGGCAGTCAGTTCGATGAAATCGTTCGGAAAACGCGAGAATGCCAAGCGCGCGCAACTCGAAGAGTGTGCCGCGGACCTCGGAGTCGGACTCACTCACGGTGACAGGGAGCCCAATCATCCGCGTCAGCATGTCGCCTACGCGAGCGGCCTCTGGGACGCGGTCATCGAAGGTGACCTGTTGGACGACGATTCCCATGTGCTCTCGTACCAGCTTCGCCAATCTCGCTATCGGTCACTTGAAACAATACACGCCAATGCGAGGATCGTGCCCTCAATCGGATTTCAAACAGGATTCAAGCAATTGAATCACGTCCTCAAAGACCTTGATGCGCTGAGCTACCGCCTCATCATTCGGCCCGGCAGCCCACGAGCGGTACTCTTCGATCCGACTCGCAGCGGCGTCTTTAGCGCTGCGACCACTCTTGGTCTTGAGTGCCACGTCCGCACCGGCATCCAACAATGCCTTGACGACATCTCTCTTACCCCAATAGGCCGCACGAACTAGCGACGTTAAACCATCCTCATCGGCGGCATTCACGTCTGCCCCTCCGGCGACCAGCGCGACAACCACTTCCGGCGATCTCGCGAACATTAACGCCACAACTCCGTTTTCCCTGCGTCCATCAACGGGCGAATGATAGTTCATACTCAGGTTGGGATTGGCACCGAGCGCGATCAGAGCCCGAACCACTTGTGGTCGGTTGGAAACGCACGCATTGTACAGCGGGGTATGACCGACTTGCGGAGCGATCCAATTCGGGTCCGCGCCACGCTCGATGAGCGAGATTACTGCGGCAACGTCCCCAGTGCCAGCGGCTTGGAAGAACTGAACGTGGTCCATGTTTGTGACGCCTAATTCTCCGGCCGGACCTGCCCGGCCACTCGCCGCATTGTACCACCCGGCAAGGGCCACGACACCGCCCACCCCTGCCCCTTTGACTTCAAAACGTCGGGAAGCCGACGGTTCGGGGAACCGCCTGCTACGTGGCGGCGGGCGGGCCCGTCGGGACACCCCGCCCGGTTACACAATTCCAGCGTCCGCTAGCGCCAACTCCTGACCAGCAATTGAAATGTCGGCTGCCACACGACAAAGACCGCCAGAACCTGGACGCAAGACAGCACCACCTGCAGCCGTATTGATGTGTTCCCAAGGATCTGCGCCACAGCCATCGCTGCACTGAGCGCGAGAAACAAGGGAACGATACCGACCAGTAGCCAGCCAATCCACAGCCATCCGGGTCCCGGCGGAATGATTCGTACGATATTCATGACAGCGTAGCAAAGGAACGGCGGGAGCCCCAGCAGGAACCAAAAGGGCCACGGCCGCCTGCCGGGCCGCAGTTCGGATGATTGACACGCCTTGCCGTGGTTGCTCATGCGTTCGGCTCACTTGACGCAGGCCAGTTCAGCAGGCAATTCTGCACTTCTCCGGCCGGACCTGCCCGGCGACTCGCCGCATTGTACCGCCTGGCAAGGGCTCACTGCCCTCCGGCCCGTGTCCCTTCCAGCTCAACACGCCTGCGAGCCGCTGCTGCCACGCGATCTCTTGGTTTGGCGGTACCCATGCGTAACCAAGTGCTCGGCGACCGCCGTAGACCACAATCCAAACGTGGCCGGCGCCGGCCACTTCATCCAAAACAACCGCCCCGGGATGAAACGCGGCAACTCTCGGGATTCCGTTGATGGGAAGGCAACACCAATTTTCTCTAATGACATGAGGAAGGCTAGGTCATCCCAATCGCAGTCCACCAGCCGAATGAGGCAGCTCCACGTATCGTCCGGATACAACGCAGATGCTGGCACGACACAAAGGAACGCCATCGCCCTCCGGACCGACACGACCCACGGCCGCAAGTCGCCAGACGCGGCTACTTGGTCGCAGAATGCGCGGTGGGAAAGCGGTTGGCGGTTCGCCAGGAACCTCTGTCTTCGTCGTCGAGTGAACCACATAGAATTGCCCGCGAGACGGCCTCACGCCCCAGCGGTCCCTGCCCATTCCACCTCAAAACGCCCGGAAGCGGGGCGGGGCGGACCGGCACGCGGCCGGACCTGCCCGGCCACTCGCCGAATTGTACCACCCGGCAAGGAACACGACACCGGTGGTCCCTGCTCCCTCCACTTCAAAACGCACGCAAGCCGCGACTGCCGGACCCGCCCGCCGGATTGTTGGGAGGAACCCCGGAGCCATCCGGCCCCTATCCCGATCCTAGCTCTGCCGTGTTGACGGGTTCCAGTGCCGTCGGCCGCGGGTGGGGCCGGAACTCGTTTTCGCCGTAGCGACAAATCGCCCGCACAAGGGTCTCGTCGATCAGCCTCGGGTGTGCC
>CAIYOB010000521.1 GCA_903927685.1 uncultured Planctomycetaceae bacterium | reverse complement strand
ATCAGGACCTCACCCAGATCGCCGCTGAACATGGATTCCGGCCAGACGACCAGTTGGACGTCAGGATGCCGTTGGACGGCTTGTTCGCTGAGCTCCCGATAGTGCCGGAAAACCCGCCGATCGCGTTCGGGATCGAACTCGAAAATCGTGTCAAACGAGCCCTGTAACAGGGCCACTCGTAATCCGGGGGCAGGCAGAGTCGAGCCGCCAGCCGGACGCTCTTGATAGCGACCGTAAGCGAGTGCGGTCGCCAATACCACGGTCCCTGGTATTACGGGCCACCATGTCCACTTTGCCTCTGCCGACGGATCGGGCCCGGCCTCGATCGGCAACATCCGAGCCACCGCGGCCGCCACCAGCATCACGACGAAACTGACTCCGTAGGCCCCGAAAATGTCCGCGATCTGCAACAGGTCGCCCCAAGACGTCTGGGTATGCCCGAGCAGGGCCATCGAAAAACCGGTAATGGCATGACCGCGTACCAGTTCCAGTCCTGTCCAGACGATCGGCGCGGCCACGACAATCGAAGCCCGCCAGCGCTGGACGGCGACTCGAGTCAGCACGACAAACAGCACGGGATAGACAGCCAGGTATGCCGACAGAGCAAACCACCCCAGATAAAGGGCCGGATGGGCCAAGCGGATCCCCTGCAAGACGGCCAGCCAATGGACAAGACTTGTCAAGGCAAGCGTCCGATACGGCTGGCGGCCCGGCAATCGCTCGTACCGGATCAACCACAACCAGCCGACGGGAGCGATCCAGGCGAGGGGCCACCAACCCAGCGGCGGGAAGGCGGCCCACAGTAACACGCCACTCAACAGCGACAGAGTCAGACTCGATGGCAGGCGTTGGCTGAACGAGCGTCTCGTCCCGCTGTGGCTCAGGCCGGCACTCTTGTTCTGACGATTCACTTTGGTTGAGGCGTGCATCTGGTTGGCGACCTCGGTGGGACGAACCTACGCCAAGTACTCGCTGGCCGCCGATTGTAACGCATGGAACGGCTCGAACCGAATAGCAGTTGTCCGGCTCCTGAGTTGCCTCCGTTCCGGCCACTTGGTTCTTTCCGGTCGCCCAACTGTCCCCAACTCAACTGCCCCACCCCGCCGTGCCATAATCAGCTGCAGGCGGTATGATTTTGGGCTCCCATGTTCGTTTGTTCGGGAACGGAGGCGGACTATGAGTGTCATTTACATCTTGCTGCCCGCCGCCGCGGCGCTCGCCGTCGCGGGCGTCGTCGCCTTTATCTGGGCGGTCCGCCGCGGCCAGTTGGATGACCTGGATACGCCTGCCGTCCGGGTCTTGCACGACGACGAGGATGAATCCGAACGGTGAGCCCGATGCGTGTGTCGAACGCCGTGTACTCCGCCTGCTGGAGCCCGCCTGCCATCGCCGCCGCGGCTTTGCTGATCTGCGGCGGCTGTGACGGCCACCGGAGATCAGAGCCCCGTGTCCAGCCGGAAGCACCGACCGCGACGACAGCCGTCGAGACTTCCCCGTCCGGTCCCTTTTCGCTGCGGGATGTGACCGGCCAAACGGGCATCACGTTTGTCCATACCGACGGCAGTTCCGGCCAGCGGTACATCGTCGAGACGGTGAGCGCGGGGCTGGCGGAATTCGATTACGACGGCGACGGACTCGTGGACATCTACTTTCTAAACGGCGCGCCCTTGCGGGGCACGAAGCCGAGCGGCGCCGCCCCGCCCTGCAATGCGTTGTATCGCAATGAAAGCGAGTGGCGGTTCCTGGACGTCACCGAACAGGCGGGCGTGGGGGATATCGGCTTTGGTCTGGGTGTCACAGCCGGGGACTACGACAACGACGGCGCCCCAGACTTGTTTGTCAGCAATTACGGGCTCAACGTCCTGTACCGCAACAACGGCGATGGGACGTTCGCCGATGTGACCTCGTCGGCGGGAGTGGCCGGTGCGGCAACCGTCGGCGCGGGCGCGTGCTTCCTGGATATGGACGCCGACGGCGACTTGGATTTGTACGTGGCGAACTACGTCCAGTTCACGTACGAGAATCACCGGGTTGTCCACATGGACGGATATCCCCAGTACGTTGGGCCTCGTGAGTACGAGCCTGAGCCGGATCTGCTGTACCGGAACAACGGCGACGGAACGTTCACCGATGTTAGCCTGGACTCGGGTGTCGGCCGACATGCGGGCACGGGTATGGGCATCGTGGGCGCGGATTTCGACCAGGATGGTGATACCGATGTATTCGTTCTGAATGACGTGGCCTCCAACTTCCTATTTCGCAACGACGGCTCGGGCCGGTTCGAGGAAGTGGGCCTCGTTAGCGGCTTTGCCTGCAATGGTCGAGGCGACGAACTGGGCAGCATGGGCATCGACTGCGGCGACTATGACAACGACGGGTGGCTCGACTTCTTCATGACGTCCTATCAGAACGAACTGCCTGTTCTGTATCGCAACCTGGGCAATGGCACACTGGAGGATGTCACCATTCGAACGGCGGCGGGCGACGGCTGCTTTCCCTATGTGAATTGGGGCCCGGGACTGGTCGACCTGGACAACGACGGCGACCGGGACTTGTTCGTGGTCTGCGGTCACCTGCAGGACAATGTCGAGCTGGTGGACCAGACGACGGGCTACAAGGTCCGCAATGTGGTTCTGATGAACACCGGGAACGGCACGTTCCAGAATGTCTCGGCCGCAGCCGGGGACGGGCTCAGACTGAAACGCAGCGGCCGCGGCGCGGGCTTCGACGATCTGGATGGCGATGGGGATTTAGACGTTGCGATCCTGAATTCCCGGGATCCGCCAACCATTTTGCGAAACGAGGCGAAACCGCCGCATCATTGGCTGCAGATCTCGCTCCGCGGCTGTCGAGCCAATCGCGACGGCGTCGGTTCGCGGGTCCGCGTCATGGCAGGCGACTTGACGCTGGTCGACGAAGTCCACAGCGGTCGCGGCTACCAGAGCCACTGGGGTTCCCGGCTGCAGTTCGGGTTGGGAGCTCGGCCCCGAGTCGATCTGATTGAGGTCGAATGGCTGGGCGGCGGCCGACAACGGTTGACAGACGTTGCGGCGGATCGCTGGCTGACCATCGTCGAGAGTTCGCACGAGTAAACGGCGCCAGCGTCTCGCAAACGGCGCAAGATGCTTCAGTGCGGTCGACAGGGGTTGAACCTGCACGGTATTTCTACCGCCAGCCCCTCAAGCTGGTGCGTCTGCCAATTCCGCCACGACCGCAAGTAAGCATCAAGTCTAGGGAAAAACGAACGGCCGTCAAGGTGTGGCCAAGCGTTTCACGACCAGGATGGTTTGGTCCTCCACATTGCCGTCGTGCGGTTGCCGGTCCAGGAACGTGCGCGCCGTGCGGATCAAATCGTCGGCGTTTTGCTCGCGGTGAGTCTGAAGCAATCGCCACAGCACCCGTTCCCGGGTTCCCCGCAGGGCCCGATGGACGCCTTCGCTGACGGCGACCAGCAGTTCGCCCCGTTCCAGATGGTCAGAGACGGTCGCATAGTCGCCGTCTGGTTGGGTTCCCAGCGGCAGGGTATCGGACGGCGCCAAGGTGCGCAGCGAGTCGCCCACGATCGCCGCATGGACGTGGCCCGCTGCGACGTGCTCGATGGCGCCGGTTTCCGGCTGCACGTTGGCATAGAACAGGGATGCGAACTGGTCGCCCACCGACGCCGTCCACAGCGTCTCGTTGATGCGCTCGACAACCTGCTGAACGGTGTGTCCGTAAGCCGCGTGTGCACGCAGTGCCGTGTGCACCGTTGCGGTCGTCAACCCCGACTCGAACATCCTGCCCTGCGCGTCACCCACGGCTACCGCGAGGTCCCCGCTGAGCAGGACGAACCAGTCGTGGAAGTCGCCGCCCAGGGCGCCTGCTTGCGTCGTCCAGCCGGACAGGTCCCAGCCCGGAAGCATCGGCTTGATCCGCGGCAGCCGGTGTTGCTGCCATTGGGCGGCGTGCGTCAGTTGCCGGGCGAGGCTGCGCAGCTTGAGAGTCTGGGCCAGCAGGACGGCCCGCTCCAAATCGGCCGCAATCCGGCCCGCGACAATCTCAATCAGGTTCGTTTCGTGGACCGAGAAATCGCGAGCATGGCCGCAGAACGTCCACAACGTCCCCAGCGGAGTCGTCGGGCTGGACACCGGGACACAGACCGCGGACCGGAATTCCTCCGGGATGCGCCACTGCGGCAGCAACTCGGCGTTCCGCACGACCACCGCATGCCCGACCAACGCCTCCAAGTCGCCTGCCGCTCCGCGCAACGGCCGCGGCGCATCCGCAAAGCGCGAGCGTGGCAAGCCCCAGCACGCGCGCAGCTTCAACTTGCGAGTGGCATCGTCCAAGAGGTAAATGGCCGCGGCCTGGCAGCCGACGGACTGGGCACCTGCCTTCAGCACGGACTCCAGACGTTCCGCCAGATGCGCCTGCTCGTCCGGATGCGCCGTGACCGGAATGCCCGCCGCCAACTCGGCCTCGCGCTGCCACAGCGCGCACCGCGTCTGCTGAAGTTCCTGCAGCATCTCGACAATGGCGGAAGCCAATTCCTGAGCGGACTCAGGGCTGCAACGGGCATCCGTGACCGCGCGATGCCGGGCGGCGTTGCCGTCGCCAGAGTCCAGGCACACGACGCTGGTCTGCTGACCATCGCCCCCGATCGACCGCGACCAGACCGCGTGCGCGGCGGGCGGCCCGTCCGCGCGGCAATGCAGCGTCCAGCCCGTGGTCCGGCGGAAGGCGTCACAGAGACCGCCCAAACTGCGAACCTCGTCCAACCGAGGCGCCCTCACCTCGGGAGCCTCCTCCACGTGCAACCGCAAATGTGCTGCCGTTCGTTGCGCCACAACATCACCTCTTGCCCTGCTACGGGGCACTCGAGTGAACGGTGCTGCCGGGAGCGTCCCTTCGCCCGTCACCTACGATGCCCTACGATCATCGCCAAACCAGGCAATCCTGCGCAACCCGCGCAGCACGCCTGGCTTTCACAGGCTAACATCGGAAGTCAGTAGATAGGGACTGAGCAGGATTTGCCGTCGAGGCGGGGCCGGCACTGTGGGCTGTCTGTACAGCCGGTACGATCGTCATAACCGGCCGGGCGGCGGGATCGGAGTGCTGCGCACCGTAACCCGAAGCGCCAGCGAGAGGGCTGCCGCACTCGCCGTGCCGCACTCGCCGTGCCCCACTCGCCGTGCCCCACTCGCTGGCGCTTCGGGTTGCTGTCGCCACGACTAGAATTTCGCGCCACACTCCGATCAACGCCGACCTGACCGGTCGGCGTTCCACGCGGAATCGTCGCGGATCTTGTCGCAAGCCGCAGGTCGGCGCGTCGCTGACGCAGGCGACTGCGGCTTGCCATGGGGCGAGACAGGCAGGGCTCACATCAACTGGGCACCTGCCAATGGCGGTTGGGAGCGCCGATCAGACTGTCCCAACGCCCGTCGTCGAAGACGGTGCTTCCCAGTTGAAGGAAATAGTTGTCGTTGAGACGTTCGCTGCTGCCGCTGCCGTCGCGGAGATTCGCCCGGCGGACGGTGTTGGAGCGATCGGCATTCCATTCGTCGAGGAGCATCCGCAGGGCCATGCGATTGATGTCGGCCCCAGGCAGCGGATCCGAATACCCGGTGCGGCCGCCGATCAAGATGTCTTCCTGCAGGCCGCCGAACAGGACGTCGTAGCCCGCGCCGCCAATCAGGAGATTGCGTCCGCCCTGGCCCCACAGGATGTCGTTCCCGTCGCCGCCCAGCAGGACATCAGAACCGCCTCCGCCCCAAATCAGGTCGTCGCCCTTGCCGCCGTCGATCCAGACGGGGAGATCAATGCCGCTGGCCACGATGACATCTCGGCCAGCCGCGCCGCTGACCTGGATCTGATAGATCTGGTCCAGGGCAAACTCGTGGGTTCGTTCCGCCCCCGTCAGGAAACCGGCGTTGACCCGCAGTCGGCCGTTGCCGACTGGATTGATCGTGATCGTATCGTGGCCTGCGGTGCCGACAATTTGCAGAGTCCCGCTCCAGTCCAGGGCGACGCCCGCGACGAAGACCGTGGCCGTCCCGGTATAACCAGGCCGGTTCGGGTCGGTACAGGTCAGTTTCCACCGGCCGGGTTCGGTCCCGGTGAGGAACCACGAATTGCCTTGGGCCGCGAGCGTCCCGCCTCCGTCGATTTGCCAGACCGGATTGGAAAACGTGAAACTCTGGCCCCGATCATCGGTACCCCTGGGCACGAGCACGGTATTCCCACCCGGCTTGACGTAGACGTCCGCGAGTGTGACTTGGCCCACCGCGCGGAAACTGTCATCCAGGCCCAGAATCGTGAGCTTGTCGTTTGCCGCACCGGGCAGCCCCAGATCCATGCGGTTGTGGAAGACGTGCAACAGGCGAACATTCGCCGCCGCAAGTTCCGCCTTCTGCGCCGCCGTCACGGCTGGGTCGAGTGCCGGCTCGAAAATGAACTCCTCGACAAAATTGTGATGTCCGGGTCCATAGGACTGGGCGTACTCGCTCGTCAGCCGAAGCGGAGTCGTCGTCAGACCCGTAATCACGGTTTCCACCCATTCGGCGACCGGTAGCGTCTTGACGATCATGGACTCGTCGGCCTTCCACCATTTGAAACTCGTCGTGATCTGCACGTTGCCGATGGTAAAGGTCCGCGTGCTTACCTCGTCGCTGGCGGTGAGCAGGCGACTTGGGTACAAGGTGACCCGGTCGGTAAGACGCGTGGCGGGGCTGATGTTATCGAGCCAAGGCACCGGACGAGCGTAGCTGACTTGGAGTTCCTGGGTGAAATCCAGCGGCGTGATGGCGGGGGACAGCCGGCTGTCGACTTCGTTGGGGTACATCGTTTTGAGCTGGAACTTGCGCGCCGAGCTTCCCGTCCCGAGGGTAAAGCCGTTGCGGAATTCACCGGAGGCCGAGGCGAACTCGTAGCCCGGCAAGGCCGTGGGCGGACCGCCCACGTCGACAAGCGTCGCGCCGGCCCCGGAGCCGCTGAGCACTTTCAGGTTCAACCCGGTCAGCGGGTTGGACGCGGTGTCCAGGCGGCCGTTGATCGTGCTCATGGACAGCTCGCTTTTCAGTCGGTGGTGCGCCCAGACATCGGTGAATTCGCTCTGCAGGACCACCCAGTCGGTCGGCTCGTTCAGCACGAGGGGCTTGGTCAGCTGCGACTGGGCCGTGGGAATCTCGCGGACTTGCTTGACGATCAACTCGCCCGGGGTCATCCGCTTGAACTCGAGGTCGAGCGTGAACTCGGATTTGTCCGGATACT
>CAIYOB010000520.1 GCA_903927685.1 uncultured Planctomycetaceae bacterium | reverse complement strand
TCAGGCCGGCCAGATGAGCCAGCCCGCCGTCCTCCAACTGGCTGCACTCGCTCAGGTCCAGGTCTTCAAGCTGCTGCAGTTTCGCCAGGTGCGCCAAGCCTTCGCTGGTCACCTGGGTCTTGGAAATCCGCAGTTTCTTCAATTTCGGAAACTGGGCCAGCGTGGCCAGTGAAGCGTCGTCGATCAGCGTCTGGGCGAGGTACAGTTCTTCCAGGTCCTTCAAGGCGGCCAGTTCCGCCAGGCCCTGCTCGCTGACCCACAGGAAGTCCAACCCCAGGACTTTCAGCTTCGTCAGCTTGGCCACGGCGGCCAGGCCTTTGTCGTCGATGGTCGCGCCGCCGCTCTTGGCAGCCAAACGCAAGACGCGCAGGTTGGCCAGGCCGGACAGCTGCGCCAGCCCCGCGTTGCTGAGCTTGCATTCCCGCAAGTCCAGTGTCTGCAATGTCGCCAAGCCGCCCAATGTCGCCAGGCCGGCGTCGCCGACGGCCGTTTCGGCCAGCGTGACCGCGCGCAGCCGCCGCAGGCCGGACAAGGCGGCCAGCGCGCCGTCGTCGATCGCCAGGCCGCGAAAATCCACGTCGGTCACCAGGCCGTCGCCATCGCGTTTCAGCACGGCTTTCCGCTGCGTCAAGCTCGCAATCGCCTGCGCGTCGTCCGCTTCGGGGAGCTGCGTTGCCGCGCTCTTGTCGGTGCCGTTCTTGTCGCTGCTCGCGGCAGCCGGGGCGGCAGCCGGCGTGCCCGGCGTCGCATTGTCGCCGCCTTGGCAACCAGCCAGGAGCAACAGCCCCAACACGCCTTGGATCCAGGATGACTTCATGGGAAATTCCTTCATGGGGTTACCGGCAGGCTTGCGCCGCACCGTGCGCCAGTCGGCGAACCGCTCGCGGCGACGCGGGGAAACGGCGAGCAACATTCTATCGCGTCGCCGGCTCGATTCCAGTCCAAGGCCGACGTGCGGGTTGATTCTCAGCCCAGTCGGCAGTCGCTACACTATTAGCTCCGTGAGTGCCCCTTGCCCCACTTCCACGAGGCCCCAGCATGAAACCTCACCAGACTGCCCGCGTCCCCGCCCCTGTCTCCGTCGTTGTCCTGCTGACTCGCAGTAGCTGCCGACGCCTGTCGCTCCTTCTGAGCGTCATCGGCTGCTTCTGCACGTTGACTGCCGACGTCCTTGGCGCAGTGCCCGTCGCCGCCGACTTTCCCGAACTGGCGGCGGCCATCCAGCCGCTCGAAGCGTTTCTCGCCGGCAACGTCGTCACGCTGGGAACGGACTCGGCCGCTCCCGACTTCAACTCGCCGCAAGCCTGCAACCCCTTCCCCGCCGACGCGCGGATCCTGGCCTACGAGGAACATCGCGATTTCCTATACGCGGTGGGCGACCTGTCGCCAGTGCTGACGCGCCCCGGAACGGCCGCGGACTCCGCGCGACCGCGGTTCGTCCGCCGACTCCTCCACTTGAAGCCTAACGTGTTCGTCCTGGACGACGGCTTCCGCCTGCCATCCGACCAGCCGTCCGTGCGTTGGACGCTGGGCAGCCAAGTCTCCATGACGGCCTCCGGAGACCGGCGGTGTTTTTCCGCCGGAGACCAGGAACTGGTCTGGCATCCCGTGCGGCCCGGAGGCGATGCGGCGGTTGCGGCCGATGACGCAGGCAAGCCAGCCGACGCGGTTCACGCATACCGCCTGCAGCTGTCGGCCGCGGCGGGCGCCGTCCGCCTGTTGCAGGCCTTCGAGCTGCGGAAGGTCGACGGTGACCTGCCGCCGGCTGCTTTCGCGGTGACGGAACAGGACGGCCAGCTCGAGCTGGCGATCAAGACGGCCCAGCGCACGGTGCAGTTGACGCTCCCGGACCCGACGCTCGATGCCGGCTGGATTGCCAGCCAAGACGGGGATGGCAGCCAGCGGATCCCGCGCCGGCCGCTGGCCTCCGGCGTCCTGCCGCATGGCCCGGAGGGCGTCCAGCTGATCGAGCGGTGGGACAGCGCCTACCGCGGCGACCGTCCGGCGGGCTGGGACACCGGGTTGACGGCTCCGCCGCTGAAGGACGCCGTGGAAAGCGGCGTGCTCAAGCCGTGCCGCGTGATCGCGTTTGGCTGCGGCACAGGCACGAACGAGATCTACCTGGCCAGCCGCGGCTTCGACGTCACGGCCGTTGACGTCGCCCCCACCGCGCTGGGGCTGGCCGCGGCGAAAGCCCAACAGGCCGGCGTCCGCGTCCGCTGGATGCTGGCGGACGTGCTCGCGATTCCCGACCTGGAGCCGTTCGATCTGGTCTTCGATCGCGGCTGCTATCACCACGTGCACTACGTCGACGCGGCGGGTTTC
>CAIYOB010000519.1 GCA_903927685.1 uncultured Planctomycetaceae bacterium | reverse complement strand
GCCGAATTCGTGAATTGCCTCGTACATCGCCACGATGTTGGCGGTCGGCGTGTTGGGCTGGATGTTGTGGCACGGATTGCAGATCCAGCGGGCGCCGCGGTAGATCGCGACGCTCTCGCGAACCTCGGCCACCACGTCGTCCACCGTGCCAAACGGCAGGGTGAACTGGTTGTCGATCGAGCCGTGGAAGATGATCCGCGGGCCAAAGTCGGCGACCAGGCCCTCACGTTCCATGCCGGGGCACCGCCACTGGACCGGGTTCAGGACTTCGATGCCCACCCGCTCGATCAAGTCGGGCAGGAATAGCCGTGCGGCCCCGTCCGTGTGGTACATCACATGAATGCCGTGCGAACGGGCCAAGTCGGCCATCTTGATCTGGTTCGGCAACAGGAAGCGGCGGTACATCGCCAGGCTCAGCAGCGGTCCGGTCTGCGAGCCCAGGTCCTCGGCGACCCACGTCAAGTCGATTCGCCCGCCGCCGGCCTCAAAGCAGCGGCGCTGGTGCTCGTAGTAGAAGTCAAAGATGTGACCCAGGATCGCGTCGGCCAATTCCGGTCGCAGCACCAGGTCCTCGTACGACCGCTCCAAGCCGCGGAGATAGCCGTACAGCAGAAAGGGCTCGTAACAGCACGAGTGGATCGGTCGATAACCGTCGTCAGAATCCAGGACGCGGTCGATCACCGTGTAATCGTAATCGTCGGGATCGGGCCAGCGGTGGGCGTGCACGTCCGCCACCGATTCCGCCGCCGCCAGCGGGCACCAGGCCGGTTCGTCGTAGGCTCCGGAACCATAGTCCATGCGCTGATACCGCACGCCCCACATGTCCGCTTGCGGATCGTCGGGATGGTGTGGCAAACGCCACTGCGACTCGACGAATCTCCGCCGGTCGATGTGCAGTTTCCGCCACAGAGATTCTTCGTTCACGCAGTCCAGGTCGTACAGCAGCCGCCGAGTCACTTCGCTGGTGGCCTGATAATCGGTGGGAATGCGATCGACCGGCTGGCGGTTGAGCAGGGCCAACCAGCGCTGGCGGGGTGTCAGTTCCATGTGGGGGCCTTTGGTTTCATTCCAGGGCTGGAGGGGAAAAGGCTTCGACGCTGCACCGTGCTTGCCTGCCGGGTTGCCGAGGATTATTGTATCAGCTGCCTCGCAAACGCCTACCGTTGATCTCACTCCGATTCCGTATCACTGCAACAAGGAGAAGCGTGTCATGAGAGTCCGCAACGTTGGCTGGCTGGTTTTGTTGTTGGCCGTCGCCTGGGCGCCGGCGGCGCCGGCGGCCGTCAAACTGGCTTCGCTCATTGGCGACAACATGGTTCTGCAGCGCGGGGAAGCCGTGCCGATCTGGGGCTGGGACGATCCCGGCACGCAAGTCACGGTGACCATGGGCGAGACCAAGGTCACGGCCACGGCCGACGCCAAGGGCAAGTGGTGCGTCCAGTTGCCGGCGATGGCCGCGGGCGGCCCGCACACGCTGACCGTGGCCGGGACGAGCAGCGTGACCATCGGCAACATCCTGGTCGGCGATGTCTGGCTGTGCTCGGGCCAATCCAACATGGAATGGCCGGTGGGCGCCTCGGACAACGCGCAACAGGAAATCGCCGCTGCCGACTATCCCCGAATCCGCCACATCAAGATCCCGCATGTTCCCGCAGATCAACCCAAAGAAGAAGTCGCGGCAGGCCCGTGGCAAGTCTGCACGCCGGAAAACGTCCCCGGTTGGACGGCCGTCGGCTTCTTCTTTGCCCGCTATCTGCAGCAGCAGTTGGACGTCCCCGTCGGGCTGATCGGCTCGAATTGGGGCGGCACGCGGATTGAACCCTGGACGCCTCCCGTCGGTTTCCAGCAGGTTCCGGCACTCAAAGAGATCGCCGACAACCTGGCCACCTTCCCGGCCAAGAACGCCGACGGCAACATCAATCACCAATCCCCGCTGGCGCTGTACAACGGCATGATCGCGCCGCTGGTCCCGTACGGCATCAAGGGCGCGCTTTGGTATCAAGGCGAATCGAACAACGGCGAAGCCATGCTGTACTTTGAAAAGAAGAAGGCTCTGATCAACGGCTGGCGTGCGCTGTGGAACAAGCCGGATCTGCCGTTCTACTTCGTCCAACTCGCCCCCTTCCGCTACGGCGGCGATCCGAAGAACCTGGCGGGGATCTGGGAAGCACAGACTGCGACGCTGGCCCTTCCCAACACGGGCATGGCGGTCACGGTCGACATCAGCAACCTGACGGACATCCACCCGAAGAACAAGCAGGACGTTGGCAAACGGCTGGCCCTGTGGGCGCTGTACCAGTTGTACGGCAAGTCCGACCTGGTCTACTCGGGTCCGCTGTACAAGTCGCTAGCGGTCGAAGGCAACAAGATCCGCCTGACCTTCGATCACGTCGGAGGCGGGCTCGTCTCGCGGAACGGTCAGCCGTTGAACTGGTTCACGATCGCCGGTGAGGACAAGAATTTCGTCGAGGCCAAGGCCGAGATCGACGGCGACACGGTGGTCGTGTCCGCGGATGCCGTCGCCAACCCGGTCGCCGTCCGTTTCGGCTGGACGCAGGAAGCGGAACCGAACTTGTCCAACAAGGCCGGCCTGCCCGCTTCGCCGTTCCGGACGGACAAGTGGTAAGGGACTGCAAATGGACTTACATCTCGCCGACGAAGTGGCCGTGGTCATTGGTGCGGCCAGCGGGTTGGGCAAGGCGATCGCCCTGGAATTCGCCCGCGAGCGGGCTGCGCTCGTGCTGGTCGATCTCGCCCCGGCGGTCGAACCGCTGGCGGCCGAGATCCAGCGCGACTTCGCAACTCCCGCCCGCAGCTTCGTCGCGGATGTGACCGACTATCCCGCCCTGCAACAGATCGCGGCGGCCGTGATCTCCGGATTCGGCCGCTGCGATCACGTCATCGTCCCAGCCGGCATCGGCTCGGGCAAGTTCGGCTTCCCGTTCTGGAATCTCGAACCTGCCGACTGGGACCGCGTATTGCGAGTGAATCTGCTCGGCCCGGTCCACGCCGCGCACGCCTTCGCGCCCTCGATGATCGCCGCCCGCCGCGGGACGTTTCTATTTTTCACCTCGATTGCCGGCCAAATCGGCTCGCAGACCGATCCGCCGTACAGCGCCGCCAAGGCCGCGGTGATCAACTTTACCCAGTGTGCAGCCAAGGATCTGGCGCCGTACAACGTCCGGGTCAATGCGATCAGCCCGGGGATGATCAAGACGCCGTTGAACCGCTCGGTCTGGCAAGCCTGGTACAACCAGCAGCCGGAGGACCAGCGGCAGTCCTACGAGGACTGGGCCGGGGAAAAGGCCCGTCGCGTCGCCCCGCTGGGCCGCTGGCAGACCCCCGAGGACGTCGCCGCGGCGGCCGTCTTTCTGGCCTCCCGCCGGGCCCAGAACATCACCGGCCAGACGATCAACGTCGACGGCGGCCAGGTGATGCACTCGTAGGCATCACCGCCTCGATCGCCCCGCGCCCCAGCAGCCGCTGCTGGTAATCGAGCAGTTCGAATTCCATTCCGGACTGCAGTTCGTGCGAGGCGTCCTTCCGGCCGGTAAAGTTCAAGCGGACCGTGCCTTCCTGGCCCGCGGCCAACTGGCTTGCGCCGACCAGCAGAACGTTCGCCTCGGCGCAGCTTTCGCCGCAACGAACGGTGGCTCGCAAGCCCGAGTAGATCGGGCCGCCCTGGTGGCCTTCGGCGCGGCTCGGGACACGCAGGCGGGCCTCGACGTGAGGCGCCGGCGGGGCGCTCGGCGGGGGCTGAACGGGACCATCCAGAAGCGAACCGAATCTCCGCCGCACGCCCAGCAGGGCCAGGAAGACCACCAGGGCCAGCAGCGAGAGTCCGGCGAAATACGCCGCGCCCAAGACGGATCCATCCTGCCAAGCCAAGACGGCTGCCGCGACGGCCAACACGAGCGCCACAATCCAAAAAATCGCCGCACACCACCACATCAGGATCGAACGCAAGCACAGCCCGACGGCGATCATCCAGCTGGCGATCCCAACGCCGATCGTGATTCCGGCGGCGATCAACCCTTGCGTGCCCACAAACAGCGCGGCCGGCAGCATCGCCAGCCCGCAGCCGATCAGGTAGCAGCCAAGGGCGACGAACACGGCCGCCACCATCCAGATCGTCACGGCGCCAAGAATCCCGTTGCGTGTCACGACCGCCTCTCGCTGGTTACGAAACCCGTTGCTTCCCACTCTGGAAAGCGACGCCATGCTCGCCGCATCCTCCCTGATCGTACCAGATCGGCAGGCATGCCCGCCAGCGCCGCACGTCGATCAAGTCCCACGCGGATGGACAGTTCTGCCCCCCCGCCTGCTACAATTCTCGCGGTGGTCATCCCGGTCGGCATGTTTCGTTGGGAATCCGCGCGGGAGTGAAGGCTTGTCTGTCCAACATTGGCATTTGGTCGTTTGGCCCGAGCGGGACGGCTACCTGAGCAGGTTCATGCAGGAACTGACCATCATGCACGTGCGGAATTGGCAAGAGAACCGTCAGCGAGTCGGCTACGGGCACCTGTATCAGGGTCGATACAAGTCGTTTCCGGTGGAAAGCGACGAGCACTTCTACCAGGTAACCCGGTACGTCGAGCGGAACGCATTGTGTGCCAACCTGGTTTCGCGGGCCGAAGAGTTGTCAGGAACTCCTGAAATGGGAACTCGATCCGGGGCCGCTGAAAAATCCGGAACTCCAGAACCCGGAACTGAAGAAACAAAAACCCGGGACGACAAGAAGAATGGGATGGCTCCCTCCGCTCTCTGAGCTGGTCCCCATTTTTCTGCCCCCCATCTTTTTGCCCACCGCAGCCGAACCGATACCTGACGATTGTGGCCCGCGGTGAAACAAAACGTCCGCCCTCGTCCTGGCTCCGCTGCGGCAGACCGGCGCTCCAAGAAAAAGATTGCCGCCCGCGTGGCAATGCGGTAAGATGACCGTCGGCCGGAGGGGCGACGGTCGCCCACGGACA
Organism: uncultured Planctomycetaceae bacterium; assembly: GCA_903927685.1. The sequence continues at coordinate 11,192 of CAIYOB010000519.1, read as the reverse complement.
GACCGGCCGGGGACGAACCGTGGCGACGAACCAAATGTTGCAATCGAGCGGCGGGCCTTGCCAACTCCCACGGTCAACGTCTTGGACCGCCGCCGATTGAACATGGGCGTTATCCAGTCGAGGGACGAGTAGACCTTTGCGTGCCTTTTCCGTTTTTGTACTGTCGCTTTCCTACTTGCTCTTTGTCGGCTGCGGCCGCACTGATCCCAAGCTTTCGTTTTCCGCTCACACCAAAGCGACTATCCCGGCCTCAGCCAAGCTTATTCATAGCGGTGGTCAATACGCTGGATTTGACGCGAGCTATGGATTTGTATTTGACGTTTGCGACAATAAGCTTCAAGAGCAACTTATCGCTGAATGGCACCTGAATGCCGCGTCAGCATCCAAGAGCGGATTCTTCAAATTCGCGAAGTACCCGTGGTGGCCTACTGACGATGCCTTCCTAAAAATGGATGAAAACTTTGGCCGTTCGGATGACCAAAATGAAGAGTACTGGCGTGTATGGCATGATCGACTTAATAGTAAACTCTACATTGAACATGGTCGTTGGTGACTTCAACGCATCATGAGATAGGATAACAATGGGTTGCAGACGAAGCCCTCGATCAGCCTTTTTGACTCGCGTTGAGTCAACTGCTCGGGCTCGCTGAACCCGGTCGTTATGGACATAGGAACGATGAGAAGAAATGGAACGAGAGCCGTACACACCTGACAGGGCTTACAGGAGATCGGTTCGCCCCTTGGGCTTGTTCCTCTTTGCTGTGGGGCTGTTCATCTTTCTATCCCTTCTCTTTTCTGCATCCCCAGTATCATGGGTCCCCTTCGTTCCAGCGGCCGCCCACCGATCGAGAGAACTCGTCATGGCAGTCTTGGGCCTCGTGGAGGCTGGCATTGGCGTTGGCCTCTGGGCACAGTCGCGTCTGGCATGGTATGGGATGTTTACCTACACAATCGGCGGTGCGCTGTGGATGTCGGCTGGTTTCCTGTTCTCACCGCCACCGGACGAACTGCCAAGCGCGGCAATGGCCGCCGTTCCCATAGTCGTTAGTGGAGCACTGTGCGTAGGCTTGTTCTTTGTCACAGCTCCGGTCTTCAGAGGAATGGGGAGAATAGAAAAGAGTCCATAACCAGCATGTCAACCCGATCGTGTATTGCTAACCGCCGGGGGCCGGCGTCCGTCAATACCCAACGGGTTACATGCATCGTTCTGTCTCTACGATCATGAAGCTCCGGCCTGGCATCACGAGCTTGTTCGCGTCTCGGGAACGTGACTCACTCCCCGAGTATTTGATTGGCGACTTCAAGCGGCTCGTCCACGCCGTCGCTTCGTCACAAGACTGGACGGTTGCCTCGATCGCCGAAGCTGGATGCACCCCGAACTTTCACGCCGCGCGATTACAATCGCCCACGCGTTCGATTTTCGTCCTTGGGCATTCGAACTTTCAGATTATTTGCATAGCCGTACAAACCGATGATGCCGATCAGCAATTGGAATTCATCGACGAACCAAAGATCGCAGCCGAAGTGTCACGTTTGTTTCCTGACATTGAAATCAGTAGCGCAACCGAACTCAATCGTCCGATCACAGACGCCGATCTTGCTCAACTGCCACAAAAAGAACGGGAACAGGTAAACTACTGGAAACCTCGAACAATCGGTCAGCTTGCTTTCAACTGGTGGGACTGACCGAAGACGAGACAGAACAAAGCGATGCACACGGAGCCGCCGATCGCGAGGTTTGCCAATGGAGAGCGTTTCTCCGGCGGCCCCGTTACCGCCGTCGTTCGGCGAGGGCGACGACGATGGACCGCTCCAGCTTATGGGGGCTAGTTGTTGCTGGCGGTTCGGTATTGGGAAGCGCTGCGAGTGCGCACAACGCTGAACTCACGGTGCGCCACGGATGCTCCTTGCTCCTGCCGTTAGTGGTGATTGCCTTCCCCGAAGCGTCGGATTCTGTTTTTCGGCGTTCCTGGAGCGGACGGGCTCACGGCGGCGAAGGCCCGGCGCCTGCAATGGTCATCCGCTTGGCGGCATGGGTGCTGCTGATTGTGCTGGTAATGGTTCATCACTCCTGGGGCTTTTCCGACGTTCGCTAGCCGGTTGCTCGGAGTTGGGGTCGGGCGGGCTGTTGCGTGGTGCGGGGCGTGGTATACTGACGACTGATGCCTGACGCATGTGAGGGGATGTTCATGACTACCGTCGAAGCGATTACCGCCGCGATCGCCGAACTGCCTCCCGAGCAGGTGGCACGGATCCGTGAATGGCTGAACGAGCAGGACGAAGCCGAATGGGACGCTCAAATTGAACGGGACGAACGCGCTGGTCGCTTGGATGCCCTGGCCGATCGTGCCCTCGCTGACTATCGGGCAGGGCGTACACGGCCGCTATGATCCATCACACCACTGCCGACTTCTGGGACTGCTACGGACGGCTACCTGCGGTCGTTCAGCGGCTGGCGGATGCCAACTACGACCTGCTCCGCGCCGATCCTTGGCACCCATCGCTTCACTTCAAACGCGTGGGCCGGCTGTGGTCGGTGCGTGTAGGGAAGGGCTACCGGGCACTGGCCGTGGCTGGCGACGATGGGCCGGTCTGGTTTTGGATCGGGTCGCATGCCGAGTATGACCGTATTCTCGCCACTGGTTAGGGGCGCCGAACCAATCGAACAGGGCACATGAACGGATCGGCCTCCAGCAGATTCAGGGAGGCCAAGAGATTGAATTCGTGGAGCTTGAAACCGCAGTTCCAATCTGCCGGAGAACCCGGCAAACACAAGTTTCTCTCTTCCGTTCTTTCTCGTCGACGACCGACTCGGCTTCTTCGACCAGACCGCCGTCGTCACCGGCGCGGGCGGGACGCTCTGCTCGGCCGTCGCCGTCGCCTGCCGGTTCGGCGTTAAACGAACTGGGCCGAAATGGGGAAGTTATTTCGTGAGCGTTGCTACCTGCGACCCGCCATGCTCGGGATCAGGAAGCGGATGACGTTGCTGGCCGCGGAGCCCACCAGGACGTCGCCGCCAGGCGGGACTTGCTGCCGCAGCGACGCGGGGGCAACTCCGGACCGAGGGCACTGAATCAAGAAAAATGACTCGATACCGCCCTGGACTTCTGCGGAATCCAGGCTATACTGCAGCACTGTCTGATCCCGTCGGTAACTGCCCATTGGATCACTGCCAGGTCCAATGGCTCGTTGAGTACGCGACGCGCGAATCTCGCCTTCGGTCCTGGAAACTCGAAACAGGACCATGCATGTCTTTTGAACAACTGGGTCTCGCTGCGCCTCTCCTGCGGGCGGTTTCTTCGCAGGGCTACACCTCTCCCACCCCCATCCAAACTCAGGCGATTCCGCACGTTCTAGCCGGCTCCGATGTCCTGGGCTGCGCCCAGACCGGCACCGGAAAGACGGCGGCGTTTGCGCTGCCGATCCTGCACCGCCTGACGCAAAGCGTTTCACCGTCGCAGGAGCGAGGGCGCCGCATTCGCGTCCTGGTCCTCTCCCCGACGCGCGAATTGGCCGCCCAGATCGGCGACAGCTTCCGGACCTACGGCCGGCATACGGGCCTGCGTCAGACGGTCATTTTCGGCGGCGTCAGCCAGCAGCACCAGGTCCGCGACCTGCAACGCGGCGTGGATATCCTGGTCGCGACGCCGGGTCGGCTGGTCGACTTGATGAACCAGGGATTTGTCGACTTAAGGTCCGTCAGTGTGTACGTGCTGGACGAAGCCGACCGGATGTTGGACATGGGCTTTCTGCCCGACCTGCGGCGAATCCAGGCCAAGTTGCCGGCCCAGCGGCAGACGCTGTTCTTCTCCGCCACGATGCCGGAGGAGATTCGGCAATTGGCCGACTCGCTGCTCCGCGAGCCCGTGCGGATCCGCATCGCTCCGGTCCAAGCCACGACGGCCTTGATCGCCGAGTCCGTGTGTTTTGTGCCGAAGACGGGCAAGCCCCAGTTGTTGACCGAGTTGCTGACCAGTCAGGATGTGGCCCGCGCCATGGTCTTCACGCGCACCAAGCACGGCGCGGATCGCCTGGCCAAGCAGCTGAACAAGGCCGGAATTCGGGCCGAAGCGATGCACGGCAACAAGAGCCAGTCCGCCCGGCAGCGCACCTTGGCCGGGTTCAAATCGAACCAGCCGCCGGTGCTGGTCGCCACCGACGTCGCGGCTCGCGGGATCGACGTGGACGGCGTCTCGCACGTGTTCAACTATGACCTGCCGCACGAGCCCGAGATGTACGTGCACCGGATCGGCCGCACCGGCCGGGCCGGCGCGTCGGGCATCGCCGTGTCGTTCTGCGATCACGAGGAGCGCAAGCTGCTGAATGCCATCGAGCGTCTGCTGCGCCGCAAGCTGTCGGTCGACCGCGCCTTGATCCCGGAAACCCCCGCCGCCGCGGCCACGGAACCGGCGTCGCGCCCGGAGTCCCAGCGACAACCGTCCGCCCGCCGCTGGCGCGGAACCCGGTCCAGCAGTTCGCGCCCGAGCGCACGCCCGGTCGCCGCGAAACGCCGGCGCTGGTGAACGGCATTGGCGCCGGCCACCGGTGGGCGAAGCGGCGTTGACTGCCGACCTGCGGTCAGAGGATTGCGACGAGCGTGGAAGCACTGGCCGGGGTTGCGAGCGTATGGCCGCCACGGGGGCCGAGCGGCGGACGAGTCACGATTCATGGCCGGCTTTCATGGAGGCTGGGAGATGGGTATTCTGGCGGTTCGGAGCCAGACCCTCTGCGCCGCCGCTTCGCCCCCCGCAGCAAGGAAGACACGATGGAGTCCACCGCGGAAAAAAAGACCCGCGTCAAGAAGATCATTACCGCCCTGAGCAAGTCGCATCCCGACGCCAAGCTGGCGCTGGACTTCAGCGATCCGCTGGAACTACTGATCGCCCTGATTCTGGCCGCCCAGGCGCGAGACGACCTGGTCAATTCGGTGACCGTCCAGGTGTTTCCCAAGTACCGCACGGCGGCGGCTTGGGTTGGCGCCAAGCTGGAGACGCTGCAGGCGGAGCTGCAGCGGATCAACTTCTATCGCAAGAAATCCGAGGCGATTCAGAAGGCGTGCCGGGTTCTCGTCGAGCGATTCGACGGCTGCGTGCCGGACCGCTTGGACGACTTGCTGACCCTGCCCGGCGTGGGCCGCAAGACGGCCAATCTCATCTTGGGAAATGCGTTCGGCCAGCCGGCGATCGGGGTCGATACCCACGTGGCCCGACTGGCACAGCGACTCGGCCTGACCGACGAAACGGACCCTGACAAGATCGAGGTCGCCTTGACACCCCTGGTTCCCAAGGACCGGGCGGTCAAGTTCTGCCATCTGCTGCAGTTCCACGGCCGCCGGGTGTGCCAGGCCAAGAAGCCCGCGTGCGCGGAATGCCCCATCGCGAAGCTGTGCCCGCAGATCCTGGATTAGCAGCCCGGCCAGCGTGAGGGCCGGCCCTACCCGGCGACGTAGTCCCGGATCAAGCGCATGTTTTCCGGCGGAGTCTCCAAGGGCAAGGCGCCGGTGCCCATGACGCACTGCGGCCGGCCGCCGACGATTTCCAGCACCCGGTCGATGCCGCGATAGATCCGGTCCGGCTCGTGGCACGCGACCACGCCGGGATCCAAGTTGACTCGGATCTTGACGTGCGGGTGCGTCCGCGCCACCTGTTCCACGAACTTGGCCTGATCGGTCTCGACATTGCAGGCCACATAGTTTGTGCCCGTCGACAGGATGTCGTCCAGGACGGGATACGTGTTGCCGCCCATGATGCACGGCACGGGATGCCCGATGCAGTCGGCCGCCAATTCCAGGATCCGCCGCAGCGCCGGCATCTCGATCTCGTGAAATTGCCGGGGCGACAGCAGCGGCGGGGCCGCGGCCGACTCGAAGAACGCCACGTCCAGACCGGCGTCCGCGACGGCCCGGCAGAACACGGCTTGGTTTTCCGCCAGGCGGATCAGCATCCGGCGCAAGTCGTCGGGCCGCAATGCTGCGTCCAGGCACAGATCGTTGATCCCGCGCAGATTGAAGGCGATCGAAAACGGGCCGGCGACCGGCAGTCGCACGTCGGCGTCCGGAAACTCGCGTTTCAGCCGCTGACCGACGGCTAGCGCCATGCCGATCCGCCCGTCTCGCTGCGGGTCGAACGGTTTCAGCGTCAGGCCTTCGTCCAAGGACGACAACAGCGGCTCGTGAATGGCCGGAATCGCATCCCCACCCATGTTCTCGACTTTGGCCCCGTACGCCTCGGCCTCCAGGTTGTAGATGTCGATGCCGACGCAGATCACCTGGTGGTGATATTCGAGATACGCCAGCCGGTGGCCGTGGAACAGCAGTTCGGGATCGCGGGACACGTCCCACGGCGAACGCCCGACGAACCGCGCGGCATGCTCGTAAATCACGGGGGTAAAGGCGATCTTCATGGTACAGCCTCGCATTCTGGTGGTTCAGGTTTCGCCGCGGTTCGCAGGCATCGGGTAGGGGAGCGATTCCGTCATTCGGGTTTCCCCTGGCAGCAGGGCGGCTTGGTGTGTTCGACTGCCTCCAACTGCTGCTGGACGTCCCGGCCCTGCAGCCGGCCCGCCAGCGATTCAAAAGCGCCGGCGGGCACCAGCAGCCGGTCCCCCACAGTGTACAGGCCCAGCGCGACCAGGAGCAGCGCGGTGGCCAGCGGCAGGCGCCGTCCCAACGCACCGGTCAGGGCCTGGATTCCCACCCCCAGCGACACCAGCACGGGGACCGTCCCGGCCCAAAAGGCGACCATCACCGCCGCGCCCCACGCCGCACTGCCGGCGCCGGCCGCGATGATCACAAAGGCGTACAGCCAGCCGCAGGGCAGCAGGGCCGTCAACAGGCCGATCGTCAACGCGCGCGGCAGCGGACGCAAGCCCACGGCCGTCCGCTGGCCGACCGCGACCAACCGCGGCAAGAAGGCCGGCAGACCGAGTTGGGGCAGGCGGGCGCCGCGGTAACGCAGCAGCGCCACGACGCCGACAGCAATCATCATGCCGCCGGCCAGCACCGCCGCCACCCGCTGCAGCCCCAGCCAGGAACCGCCCAGGTCCAAGGCCGCGCCCAGGATCCCGCCGATCGCGCCCAGCAACGCATACGTGACCAGCCGCCCACCGTGATAGGCGACTTGCAGCACGGCCCGCTGCAGCGCGGACTGAGGCTCGAACGCCCCCACGGCAAACGCGACCAAGGGCCCGCACATGCCGGCGCAGTGCAAGCTGCCGAACAAGCTCGCCAACAGGACCGCGATCAGGGCCGACATGGGATCACCGGAAGTCTTGAGGATCAACGCTGGCACAAACAACGCTGCGGCGGTCCGCGTGGCGGCGGGGCGCTACGGCCCCGGGCTCGGCGGATACACGTCCCGCTGCTCGACGTAGGTAAAGGTCTCGGGGCCGCGCTGGACAGCCAGCCGGAACTCCCACAAGCCCTCGCGGGCAAACCGGACGGGCGCCTCGTAGCGGCCGTTGCCGGTGGGCAGCAGCGTCACCGTCGCGCGGTCGCCGCCTCGCGCATGGGAGAAGACCACCGCGTCGACCGTCGCGCCGTCCAGCGGTTGGCCGGTCCGGTCGGCGAGCGTGCAGATCAAGGTCCGTTCGCCCGTAGCGCCGACTTCCGTCCCGAACTCGAGCTGGGCCGACCAGCCCAGCCGCTGGTTCTGCCGCAGCTGCGCTGCGATGGCATCCCAGTTCAGCCCCTTCTGATAGTAATTGGGCTCGATGGCGAACGACGCATCCGACGTTGCCAGGTACACCATCGCCGCCATCAGCAGGATCTGGCCGGCCAGCAGGGCCAGGATCAGGCCGACCCAAACCAGGCGATACCGGCGTTCGCGTGCCGCGGCATCGAGCGGCATCGCCGATTGGGTCAGCGCGTTGTCTTCGGTCATCGTTGGCACAATCTCTTTCCGGGGCCAGCGAGGGCGATCAGCGGCTCGCGTAGGTACGTCCCAACTGCTCGACAATCGCCTTCTTCAGTTCCAGTGGATCCACGGAGTCGTGTTTCCGGTACAGGATCTTGCCGCCGGGAGCGACCAGGATCGTGTACGGCACGGGGCCGGGCCACTGCTTGTCGAGCGCCTCGGCGAACGCGTCGCGGTCCTCGGACTGGAACACGTAGTTCGTGGACGAGACGTGCTTTTCCTGCAATCGCGTCAGCACCGCGTCGCGCGCCTGCGGACCGTCCAAGCTGATCGTGATCAGCTCGAACTTGCGTTTCCGGTACATCCGGTTGATCGTCACCAGGTCCGGCAGTTCCTCGACGCACGGGATGCACCAGGTCGCCCAGACGTTGATCAGCCGCAGATTGGGGCTGTCGTTCTGGACCAGTTTCCGGACGCCCGCTGCGTCGATGGCCTGGACCGACACCGGCTCGGCATCCCACTTCGCCAGGGACTCGACGGCATTGGGCCGCTTGTCGGACCATTTCGTCGAGCAGCCGAACACGCGAGTCGTCTCCACGGGCACCGGTCGCCCAGCCAGCAGCGCCTCGATTGCATTGCGGGCATCGTGCGATTGGACGGCGCTGATGTCCGCGTCGTCGATGCGGCCCTGATAGCGCAGCCGGCGCTGCGCATCAAAGATGAACACGTGCGGAGTGGCCAGCACGCCCAGAGCCCGCGAGGTCACCTGCGTATCGCCGTCGTACAGATAAGGAAACGTGAACCCGCGGTCCTTGGCCCGGATCTTCATGTCCTCCAGGGAATCGCTCGCGTCGGTATAGCCCAGTTCGTCCAGACGCACGGCCAACGGATCGTTCGGGGAGATGGCGACCACGGCGACATCCCGATCCTGGAAATCCGCCTGCAGCCGAAGAAGGCGGTCTTCGTAGGCCTGGGCCGTGGGGCAATGGTTGCAGGTGAAGATCACCACCAAGACCTTGGCCGCGGCAAAGTCGGCCAGGCGGTACGTCTTGCCGTCGACGCCCGGCAAGGCAAAATCCGGGGCTGCGGCGCCGATTTCGAGCGGCTGGACCGGGGCCGCGGCCGCCGCGAAGTGGCTGGACCAGCAGCCGCACAGGGTCAACAGAACGGCCGGCCAGGTTGTGTGTGGGGACATGCGTCGTTACTCCGGGAATTCTCAAGGGGCTCAGGTCAGTATTCTTACGGCATCGCCACGAGAGGGCAAGCCGGAGGCGCCGGGTAGTGCTCGGTCAATGCTGAATGTTGGGGTGCCCGGGGTCGAGTGCAGCGCGACTCCAGTGGCACATCTGGGGGCTCGCCACTCGTACCTCGCGGCTCGACCCCAGGCACCCAACCCTGTCAAGGTGCCGAACTCCAACAGCCTGACATACAGTGTATGAACTCGGCATACGCTGGGGAGGGACTCGGGGGCCGATTTCTCTTCCGTTTTGCCGCTCGTCGCTTGGTCTGGGGCGGCAGGGCCCCGTCTTTTTCCCGCGAATTCGCCGGAAAACCGCGTGAATCGGGCTTTTCCACGTTGATCTGCGTCCGCCATCCGGCTTCGGCACGTGGGTTGCCTTACACCCTTGCGACACAAGGCCAACCACTAAACCGCTTGCCAGGAGTTCGAGTCATGTCCGGAGATCAGAGACTGCTTGTCGTGGACGATGAAGAGGCGATTTGCGAGGGCTGCCGACGCATCTTCACCCGCCAGGGATTCGAGGTGGAAAAAACGAGCGACGCGCAGGTGGGCTTGCACCTGGCCGAGGAGAACGACTATGCCGCGATCTTGCTGGACATCAAGATGCCGAACATGACCGGCATCGAATTCCTCGAGCAATTGCGGAGCAAGCGGCCGAACGTCCCGGTGATCCTGATGACCGGCTATCCCAGTGTCCCCAACGCCATCTCGGCGATCCGGCTGGGCGCGGCGGGCTATGTGACCAAGCCGTTCACGCCCGAAGAAATCTCCAGCGCTGTGCAGAAGCACGTGCACAACGGAGCGGTGCAGCTGGTGGACGACGACTCGGACGCGAACGATTTCTGGGTTCCCGGCGCCGAAGGCTATCTGTTCCTGCAAAACTCCTGGGTCCAATACGGCCAGGACGGGACGGCTCGCACGGGCGTCTTGACCCCGCGCACCCAGGCCGCGAGTATTCGCGCCGTGCGGCTGCCGAAGATCGGCGAGACGGTCTATCAGGGCCTGCCGCTGGCCGCGGTCATCCGCGAAGGCGAACCGCCGCAGATGATCGTCGCTCCCCTGTCCGGCGTGGTCGCGGCCGTCAACGAGCGTTTGACCCGGGAGCCGTCGGCGCTGTGGCAAGACCCCTGCGGGGCCGGCTGGATCGCGGCGATCAGCCCCACGCGATACGAAGAGGAGATCGACCAGTGCCGTCGCCGCCGCGTGATGCTGGTCAACGCCGATTCCGCCAGCGCCGCCACTCAGCAGACCAAGCTGACCGCGCTGGGCTACCATGTCCGCGTCGCCAAGAACGGGGAAGAGCTCGGCTCGCCGCTCCAGGACAACGGCTTCGGCGCGATCCTGGTCGACGCCGCGTCGTTCGGCCAGGACGGTCCCGTCTTGATCGAACGGATCCGGGCCGCAGCGCCGGAGAAGAAGATCGTGCTTCTAGGCACGGGCGACGCGTCGCTGGAAGCCGCGTATCGGTCGTACCGCATCTTCTACTACGCCGTCGAGCCCTTTGCGGATAACGAGATCGTCGAGATTCTCCAGGCCGCCTTCCGCCCGTCGGCTCCGGCCGGGAAGAAGAACGAGTCGTCGAAGGCCAACGAGCACATCGCCGTCCTGAGCCTGGTGAACCGCAACGGCAGCAAGGTGCGGCTGATGGCCGAGGCGGGATTGCTGCCGGGCCACGAGGGCTTGGGCGCGATGGTCCGCCAGCGTTTGCTGGACCGCTTGTTGCCGATCGAGACCACGTTCGGTGAACGCGTCGTGACTCCGGCCAGCATCGCCAAGGTCGCGGACGCCTGCGACCGCGTGGTCGTGCTGATGGCCCGCGATATCGACCGCCTGCCGGGGAGCTTGATCCGCGACGTCCAGGCCGCCTACCTGTCGGCCGGCAAGACCGACCTGGGCAACGTAACGACGCTGGTCGTCCAGCCCACGCGTCAGGAAGAGGGCCTGGCGGGCCTGGACGAACCGACCCTGTCCGCCTTGGCCGATCACATCGTCCACGAACTGACCTCGTACCAGCCGCTGTGGGCCGGACGAGACTCACGCGCTGGCACCGCCTCCTGACCGCACTGGGTGGCTGGGGTCGAGTGCAGCGAGCCCCCAGT
>CAIYOB010000518.1 GCA_903927685.1 uncultured Planctomycetaceae bacterium | reverse complement strand
TTCAGGTAGGGACCCGTTGGCGTGTCCGCATCCACCCAGGTCACGCCGCCGTCCACCGACACGTATTTCTCCACGTCGATCGCCGGGACCGCGCCGTAGTAGTTGGCATCGTCGCTGTCGCTGGGCGTCTGCGTGCGTCCGCCCCCGTCCGTAAAACTGCCCGTCGCCGTGGCCGTGTTCGTGTGCTGCCCGGCCGACCAAGTCCCGGTCGCCAACGCCTCGGCGCTGCCGCCCGGCGTCAGCGTGCCGGGCACCGTCAAGCTGCCATACACGTTGTCGGTCAGGGTCACGTTGGACAGCGTCACATTACCCGTGTTGGTCACCACGAACCGGAACCGCGGAGCCAAGCCGGTGTTCAGGTAGGGACCCGTCGGCGTGTCCGCATCCACCCAGGTCACGCCGCCGTCCACCGACACGTATTTCTCCACGTCGATCGCCGGGGCCGCGCCGTAGTAGTTGGCATCGTCCGTGTCGCTGGGCGTCTGCGTGCGTCCGCCTCCGTCCGTAAAACTGCCCGTCGCCGTGGCCGTGTTGGTGTGCTGCCCGGCCGACCAAGTCCCAGTCGCCAACGCCTGGGCGCTGCCGCCCGGCGTCAGCGTGCCGGGCACCGTCAAACTGCCGTAGACGTTGTCGGTCAGGCTCACGTTGGACAGCGTCACATTACCCGTGTTGGTCACCACGAACCGGAACCGCGGAGCCAAGCCGGTGTTCAGGTAGGGACCCGTTGGCGTGTCCGCATCCACCCAGGTCACGCCGCCGTCCACCGACACGTATTTCTCCACGTCGATCGCCGGGACCGCGCCGTAGTAATTGGCGTCATCCGTATCACGCGGGGTATACGTAGTGCCGTCGCTGTCCGTGAAATCACCGGTCGCGGTGGCCGTATTGGTATGTTGTCCGGCCGACCAGGTCCCGGTCACCAACGCCTCGGCGCTGCCGCCCACCGCCAGCGTGCCGGGCACCGTCAGACTGCCGTACACGTTGTCGCTCAGAGTCACATTGGACAGCGCCACGTTGCCGGTGTTGGTCACCACGAACCGGAATCGCGGAGCCAGACCGCTGCTCAAGTAGGGACCGGTCGGTGTGTCCGCGTCCACCCACGTTACGCCACCGTCCACCGAAACGTACTTTTCCACATCGATGGCTGGAATCGCCCCGTAGTAGAAGTCGGGATCCGTATCCGCCAGAGACTTGCTACTTAGTGCGCCCGCCCCCGTCGCCGTGCCGAGGTTCTGATACTGACCCTCGACGGCGAAGCCCGCCGCCGCGAACTGCCACACCTCTCCAGGCTCCAGGTAGCCGTTCTGATTGACGTCACCGATGTTGAATGCGCCGGACAGCACGGGCGTGGGGGTCACGCCCGGTTGGTCGTCGACGACGTCCACGTCCTGAATCCACTCGTTGCCGGGATTGGTGACTAGATAAGTCCAGGTGACGGGATCGTCGACGAGGATCTTCGGACCCGTGGGGCCGTTGTTATCGGTGCCGTTGGTCAGCTTGACGATTTGGATCTCGCTCGTGACGTCGAAGGGAAGGGGCGTATCGAGAATCTTGGGGCCGACCGTCCAGATGCGATGCAGATCGTGATCCAGGGCGAAGGCTTCGTCATCTGGGTCCTTGCGGATGTCGAAGGTGAAAGCGCCGACATTCGCGAAATCGGCCGGGTACGGATAACCGTCCACGGGCTCTGTGAATTCGCTGAACCAGACGATTTGTTCCGTGTTCGCCGTGCGTCGCGGGATCGTAACCTCAGCTCGCGACGCGTGAGTGGCATCGCTATATACGGTTAGGGTTTGCGTTGCTAAGGTTTGACTGGACTGGATGTACAGGAGAATCGAGTCCTGAACACCGCCGCTTGTGAAATCGACCCCCCCCAGGCCATCCGGCACGACGATCAGGGGCTCGGATCTGGTGCCATCCCATGTTGCCGTAGCGTATCCAGTCGTACTCGCGTTCTCCGAGTAACTGAACATGCTGTCGTCACCCTCGTCGACCTCCACGTTGACTTTGCCAGCCCCCGAACTCGCCTCAACGACGACCTTACGATATCCACCTATGGCCCCCGGTGCCTCAACGGCACTGTCGTCCTTGTCCGTGGGCGGAGTCTGTCCCAATTGCGCAGTTAGCGATTGCTTGTCATCGAAATGGTCGATTTCCACGCCTTCCTCGCCGTTGGCGTCCTCAGGCGTGACAACCACGGTCCGGACGATGCGGTCCGGCTTCGGGGTGAGCAGGCCGCTTGGCTCTTCCGGCGAACGGACGAAGTAGATCCCCACACCCAACGAGTTGAACCGGTACAGCCCGTTCACATCGGTCCATTGCGTATCCTGCAGCGCATCGGTGGGATCGAATCCGTTCGGGATCGCGCCGCCCCCGCTGAGCCCGCTGTCCTTGTACAGCTCCACCGGTTGGTTCGCGATGGGAACTTC
>CAIYOB010000517.1 GCA_903927685.1 uncultured Planctomycetaceae bacterium | reverse complement strand
GTTTCGACGAGGTGTTTTTCCTGGATCTGCCTACGGAGGAGGAACGGCAGGCGATCTTGGAAGTCCACCTGAAGCACAAGAACTTTACCATGATCCGGCACAAGTTCGATCTGGGCCAAGTCGCCAAGGCCACCGAGGGTTTCGTCGGCGCCGAATTGGAGGCGGTGGTCAAGGATGCGATGTTCCCGGCCTTTATGGACGGGCGCCGCCAGCTGGAAACCAGCGACTTGCTCCGCAGCGCCGGGGACATGGTGCCGCTGGCCAAGTCGCACGCCGGGCGGATCGACGACTTGCGGAAATGGGTGACCGGCGGCCTGGCCCGCAACGCGTCGGTCAGCGAGGAACGGGAAATGGTAGACTTCAGCCGCATTCGCGGAACGCGACTGCTGGAGATTGGATAAGGAGTTGATGCGAAAGATGCCTGACGAGATCATGACGCTCAAGGACGTTTCCGAGTACTTGAAGATCGCCGAGAAGACGCTGTACGGGTACGTGCAGAAGGGCCTGCTTCCCGGGATCAAAATCGGTTCCGCCTGGCGATTCCGCAAGGCCGATATCGATGCCTGGCTGGAGGACCAACGGAAGCTGACGGAGGCCTCGACGCGCACCCGGGCCAAGCGAGCCAAGGGCGGGGAGAAGCAGGAGGGAGAACCGCATGAGCACTGACAGTACCCCGCGTACGGGGCAGCAACTGGGCGACTTCCGCCTGGACGCCCGGCTGGGCCGCGGGGCGTTCAAGGTCGTGTACGCCGCGACCAATCGGAACGCGGCCGGCAACGGTTACCCCGAGCGTGTGGCCGTGTGCATCCCGCACTACCAGGACGCGGAAGCCCGGCAGTTGCTGGAGCACGAACTGCACGTCTTGCAGACGCTCAGCCACGGCGCGATCGTCGAGGTGTACGGGCTGGTGGAAGCGGACAGCACCTTCTTTCTCGTGATGGAGTTGGTCGAGGGACAACCGTTGAACCAGCGGTTGGCCGAGCGCGGGCCGCTGCCGCTGGCGGAGGCGGTGGACTTGGTCCGGCAAGTGGGCGAGGCGCTCGACTACGCGCACGACGGCCTGGCGATCCACCGCGACATCAAGCCGGGGAACCTGATGCTCCGCGCCGACGGCCGGGCGAAGATCCTGGATTTTGGCCTGGCGCGGCTGATGGCTCATTCCCAGCACAAGGCGTCGACGCGGGTCGGCTCCGTGGCGTACATGGCGCCGGAACAGTTCGAGGGCGCCACGGGCTTGAACAGCGACCTGTGGGCCCTGGGGGTCACCTTCTTTCAGCTGGTCACGAACGTCCTGCCTTTTCCGGCACGAGACGAGGCGGCGCTGGTCCACCAGATCTTGTACGAAGCCCCGGACTTGTCGCCCGTCGAGGGCCGCGACTTTGATCCGCGTCTGGTGCGCGTGTTGCGCAAGGTCTTGGAAAAGGACCCGGAGAAAAGGTACGTCCGCGCGGCGGATTTCGTGGCCGACCTGCAGGCCGTGCTCCGCCATGCGGCCGCGCTGGGCCATCTCGAGGGCGACATCGAGATCCACCTGCGGGCGCATTTTCCGCTGCTGTACGTGTACACGCATGAAGAGGACCGGGCGCTGGCCGCGCTCGGCCGCGTGCGGGACGTCATGGCGGCCGACCGGCCGCTGGAGCTGTTGGTCTGGAGCGAGACGAACGGCCTGCGCAACCGCGCGGGGCAGTTGGTTGGCCGGCAGACCGGCCGCGATCCGGTGGCGGCCCTGCAGGCTGCGATCGAGTCGCGGCAAGAGGCGATCTATGTGTTCCTGGACATGCACCGTCACTTCACGCCCGTGACCGTGCGTCTGATTCGGGACTGCGTCTGGACGGTCAAGCGGCAGCGCAAGAGCCTGGTCTTCATCAGCCCGGACTTGCGGCTGCCCGAAGAGCTGCGGAGCGACACGACCTTGATCCTGTTCGACGTACCGGGCATGCCCGACTTGCAGGAACTGGGAGACGCCTTGGCGGCGGAAAGCGGGCAAAGCCTGGACGGCGAATTGCGGGAACGTTTGGCCCGGGCCCTGTTGGGGCTGACGCAGCGCGAAGCCGAGCGGGCGCTCCGCCGCGGTTTCCTGAGACAGCGCGGCTGGACGGACGCCTGTGTGGCCGAAGTTCTGGCGGAGAAGGAGCAGATCGTTCGCAAGGAAGGCATCCTCGAGTTCCGGCGTCCGGACGTCTCGTTCGCGGACGTCGGCGGGCTGGAGCGGTTGAAAGCCTGGTTCACGGAGCGGCGTCAGGCGTTCTCGCCGGAGGGCCGCCGATTTGGTCTCCGTCTGCCGCGGGGCGCCGTGCTGGCGGGCGTCCCCGGTTGCGGCAAGAGTCTTTCGGCCAAGGCGCTGGCCGCCGACTGGAACGTGCCCTTACTGCGATTGGACTTGGGCCGGGTCTACCGGTCGCTGCTGGGGCAATCGGAAGCCAATCTGCGCCGGGCGCTGCACACCGCTGAGCAGGTCAGTCCGTGCGTGCTATGGATCGACGAACTGGAAAAAGCCTTCAGCGGCCTGGGGCAGACGAATGACAGCGGCGTGACGCAGCGCCTGTTCGGCACGTTCCTGACCTGGATGGAAGAGCGTCAGTCGCCGGTGTTCGTGGTGGCCACCGCCAACGACATCGGCCGCTTGCCGCCCGAGTTCACCCGCAAGGGCCGGTTCGACGAGGTGTTTTTCGTCGACTTGCCGGGGCCCGCCGAGCGGCGGAGCATCTTTGCCGTCCATCTGCGCCGGCGGAAACGGACGGCCGAGGGGTTTGATCTGGAGGCCCTGGTGCAGGCCAGCGAGCAGTATTCGGGGGCCGAGATCGAGGAGTCGGTCATCAGCGGTCTGTATCGGGCCTTTGACGATCAAATGCGACCATTGACGACGGACGACGTGGTCCGGGGCCTGGGGGAGATGATCCCGCTGGCCCGATCGCGAGCCGACCCGTTGAACGCAATCCGGCACTGGGCCGCGGTGAACGCGCGGCCGGCGTGAGGAGCGGGGGAGCGGGGGAGACGAATCGCAATGTGGTTCCGCCAACCGCGAAGCGGTTCAACTCCAAAGCCCGGGGTCGCGTAGCGCACCCCGGGTTGGTCGGCAGCGGAAGGTCCTCGCACCCTG
>CAIYOB010000516.1 GCA_903927685.1 uncultured Planctomycetaceae bacterium | reverse complement strand
GTGCCCTCGGTGACCTGCAAGGCGTACTTCGTCCCCGCGGCCGCCAAGTCGATCGCCAACCCGAACGACGCCCCCGTCACCTTGACGCCCAACTCGCCGGCCGTCTGGTAGCCCGCGCCCACGAAGGCCGTCACGTCCGTGGCCCCGATCGTCAGCACCGTCCCGGCCTTCTCCACCGCCACCTCGGCGGTCAGATAGGCGAAGTCGCTGACCGACACGTCCACCGTCCCCGAAGCCCGCATCGCCGCCCCCGCCGCCGCGTCGAAGGCCACCTGGACCGCTTCGTCCGGGTCCAGCGTCGGGACCGTCACGTTCACCTCGCCATCCCACTCGTTCACCGCCACCGCCAGCGGCCCGACCAGATCGAGGCCCGGGACGCCCACGATCCCCGCCGTGCCCTCGGTGACCTGCAACGCGTACTTTGCCTCCGCGGCCGCGGTGTCGATCACCAGCCCAAAGGCCGCGCCGGTCACCTTCACCCCCAACTCGTCTTCCGTGCCGTAGCCGGAACCTACGAACGCCGTCACCTCGGTGGCTCCCGCTTTCAGCACCGAGCCGTCCTTCTGCAGCATCACGGAGCCGGAGAGTTCCGCAAAATCCCCCACCGACACGCCGCCAGTGTAGGTGAAGGTCGTCTGCGCGAAGTAATCCCCGAGAAACATCCCGAAAGCGTCCTGCGTGAGGGCCGGAGGGCGAAAACGGAGGTCCAGCCCCGGGATCGCGGTGACGACCAGTTGCAGGCCGTTTTCGTGAGGAACCACTGCGAAGAAACGGTCCCCGTCGGGAAACGCGAAGAGCCCCCGGGCCGCATCGAACGTGCCCGCAAGAACGTTGGCGTTGGCTGTCGTCAGGATGTCGAACGTCGCGCCCACGGGCGGTACATAGTTGTTGACCAACTGCACGTGCAGCGTCCCGTCCACATTCGCCGCTCCCGAGACGGCAAGGCTGTCGTATCCATCGCTGTCATTTTCTGCCGAGTGCCCGGGACTGGGCCCCCCAATCTCGATCAGCAGTGTGTCGGATGACGCGAGATCCAGGTCGGCCAGCGTCTGAAGATCGGTGGCCAACAGCATCCTGCACTCAAGCTGCTCCACCGACAAACGGCCACCGCGTTGCCCCTGTTTCCGCCGTCGCGCCGCTCGCCGGCACTCCGTGGTCGATAGACGCCTGGACATGGGAGTCTTCCCTTCACAGTAATCGTGGATAAATTCTCAGACGCGGAAGCCGATGGCCGCCGCAGGCAAACGGAGAATCCAGTCCGCCGGACTTTCGCCGACGCGCGTCTTGGTGTGATAATCTGCAGGATTTGGCGTCAGACCGTCAATCAGGAGAAATCCCCAAACAGCTCCGATGGGCAGTGACGTGATTTACCATGCCTGGCCAAGACTAATCCTTGCTTCGCGTGCGAACTCGTCGTAGGACTTCGAGCACACCGGCATCCGTGACACTTAGGCATGCCTGCGAGTCTCGTCACTCTCTCAGGCTGGATTGACGCATAGACTGCCATGCCTGGCGAGCGTCAATTCTACCGTTCGCGCATCCGCGTGGGGACGTCAGTGCCCGTCGCCAGTTCGCGGCGATACTCTCGGCCGCGGGCGGATCCAGTCAGCACCGACCGCCAAAGCCGCCTGAGCATGTTGGGCTAACCAGCGGATCGGACCGGAGACGCACTCTCGTGCGAAAATTGCCCTCTCGATTACTCTGCGGCGGACCATTCTGCGAACCAGCGGTCCAACTCGCCCTCGAACCACGGTCTCCGGCTGGCCCGCGGGCCTCGCGACCGACGTGATTCGTTGTCGGGGACTAACGCCAAGTCCGCGAACAAGGCGTCCGTGGCGGCTGGCGACAGGGCTGGCACCGAGGACTCGCTGGCCGCGGGACGGGCGATGGACTGGGGGATAACCGCACGGGAGGAATTGGGGAGAGTAAGAGCGAGGTCAAGTGAGAGATTCGGTGAGAGATTGGGTGTATCGGTCGCGGGACGCGAGGCGGAACGGCGCACACTCGTGCCCAGCACCGGGGCCATCAGATCGTCAAGATCGTCGCTGTGCTCAAACCCCAGCAGATGTCCCAACTCGTGCATCACCACGGTCAGTAGATCGATGTCGTCCCGGGTCCCGGGTCCCCGGTCCTTGGTCACTTGTCCATTGTCC
>CAIYOB010000515.1 GCA_903927685.1 uncultured Planctomycetaceae bacterium | reverse complement strand
CGATTCCGCAGCACCCAACGCGTCGTCTGCAAATAAGCGTAGTCGTACAACTCCAGCAGCGACACTACGCCGTCCTTGTTCCCCGCCTCGTCCGCCTTACCCGCCAAGCCTTCCATCACGTGGTACGCAAACACCCCGTGGCCCAGTTGTTCGTCTTCCCACGAAATCTGTCCCGCCGCCGAACTGCTCAACGCGGTAATCCCCGCCGGCACCGCCTTTAACTGCTCGCCCAACCCCTCCAGACTCTTCTTGTGCGTCGTCGCGTCTCGGCTGCCCGCCGGACGAGGATCGTTCCGGCAGGCATCCACCACCAGCAGCTTCTGACGCGCCTGCGAGCCATCCAGTTGCCGGTAGATGAAATCCAACGGCACCATCGTCGTCTCGGGGCTCTCCAGATTGGCGTCCGTCGGACAGAAGTAGCTCTTGCCGTCCAAATGCACCCCGTGACCGCTGAAGACCACCAGCACCAGGTCGTCCGGGCGGGCCACCTTCAGCACCGATTCGATCCGCCGCTGGATGTTCTCACGGAACGGCAAGTCGGCCGCCTCGCCCGCGCCATCCACCAGCAAGAACACCTGCTCACGCGGGAAGCCGGCTGCGACCAACTGATCGCGCAGCTTCGTGGCATCCGCCACGCAGTACGTCAGTTTGTCCAGCTGCGCATACCGGTTCACACCCACCAACACCGCCCAACGCTGCCCACGTGCGGAATCGGTTGACGAGTCTCCGCCCGTGTTCTGGGCAACCGCCGATCCGGCCGGCAACCACGCCAGCAGGCCGGTCAACGCCAGTAGATAAGCACGCCTGAGGAGTCCTGTCCACACACGCATGATCCGCGTCCTCCAAAGCTTGTGTGTCAGCCTTTCCAGGCTGAACCGCAACGACGTCAGGCTGGAAAGCTTGACGTACATGCTACTCCAAGCACGCCGAAATGACTACCGCAGACGCACCGCCTGCCCCGCTTGCTCCGGGATCAGTTGCGGCGTCTGCTCGCGGCCGGGGAAGTGGTCTTTCATGTACTTGGGCACCTCCACCCGCACGTGTTCGTAGCCTTGGGCCAGCGTCAGCGAACTGCTGGCCAGCAGCTTTTCGACCAGACAATACGTCATCACGCTCAACTTGCCGTCCCGGCGTTCGGCGGAGATCTGGTCCGAAGCGGACGAAAACAGCATCACGGCGTCTTGCTGGTTGATGTCTTTGATCCGGCCCAATTCGCTGTCCAGGAAGTCCGCCGGGGTGGGCGTGGTCCCGAAACCGGCCAGGCCGTCGGCTGCCGTGGCCGCCGGACCCTTGAACAGCGAGTCGAGCGTCCCGGAGGGCAAGTCCGCGGCGGCGCGGATGATGCCGCTGCCGGGCTCGTCGGCCGCTTTCAGACCGCCCCGCGCGCCCAGGCCCTTGCCCGTGGCCTGGCCGCCGCTGTGGCAGGCGTCCAGAATCACGCACACCTTGCGGCCGTCCAACGCCTGGACCCAGCGCCCCAGCGTGTCGTCCAGGACCATCGTGTTGGCAATGTCCGCCGGGTTGCCGTCGTGGGTCACCAGGTACTCGTCACGGCCGTCGGTCTCGTCCCCGTTGGTGTCCGCACAGCTGGCCCCGTGGCCCGACCAGTAGATGAACACCTCGTCGCCCGGCTTGGACTTGAGCTTCAGCTCTTCAAACGCCCGTTCGATCGCCTTGCGGGTCGCCTGCTGGTTGACCAGCAGCCCGATGCCGTCCAGGCGGCCGACTTGTTTCATGACTTCGGCCATCACTTGGGCGTCGGTGTGACAGATGCTCAAATCGGGAATCCGGTCGTCCGCGTAATCGCTGATGCCGACGAACAGTCCGATTCGCTTCTGTTCCGCCGGCTTGCTGTTGCGCTGGCTCCTGGCCACGGTTTTGACCCGTACGCTGTGCTCGGCCCAGGCAGCCGGCTTGTCCCGCAGCTCGACTTGCACGCCCTTGGCGATCAGTGTGTCCAGGTTGATATCGGTCACGGCGCTCCGCGTCAACGACTTGCCGCCGAACGCTTGGCCGGAAAGCGGTTTCAATGTCACCAAGGCAACCAGCAGTTCGTCGCCCAGGGGCGGCGCGATCCGCAACCGGAAACGCGTGCTGGCGGTGGGGAGCGT
>CAIYOB010000514.1 GCA_903927685.1 uncultured Planctomycetaceae bacterium | reverse complement strand
TTCCTCGGCCAGCGGCTGATTGAGCACGATCTCGCCTCGCCCGGGTGTCCGGCCCGGCCGGAATCGAGCTTCGCCCAGCCCCCAGAACGCTTCGTTGCAGCCGACAACCAGAACCCGGGCGGCGCGGCCCGCCGATGCGGCTCCGGACTTTTCCAGCGTGCCGCGTGGAAACAGGATCGC
Organism: uncultured Planctomycetaceae bacterium; assembly: GCA_903927685.1. Next base: position 1,499 of record CAIYOB010000514.1, on the reverse strand, counting down.
CGGCACGGCCGCTGAGTAGTGACGGCGGAAACCGTCCGCAGCCTCCAGCTGCGCGGCCAACGATTCCGCAAAGAAGCGGTCCGCGACCAGCACTTCGTCGATCCGCCCCAGCCGATCCAGCGTCAGCCGCCGCAAGCTGCCGCGCACCGAGTCGCCGACCAGCAACGCACCGGTCAACACGGCCGTCGCCGCCGCCACACCCAAGGCCACCGCCAAGTGGATTCGCCAGTGAAAAGCGAGACTTCGCAGAATGAATCGCGTGATCGACATCATGGACATTCTACCGCGGGCCATGGGGCCGCGACTACCCGGGCCATGATCTTGCGGACGTGCGGCTCGGCTCGCTCGGCGGCGCGAATCACTTCCGCAGCGCAGACAACCTCGGGGGAGTCCGGGCGAGCGACATTGGTGACGATGGACAAGGCCAGCGTCCGCAGGCCACAGCTGGCGGCGGCAACGGCTTCGGGTACGGTCGACATGCCCACCACGTCGCCGCCGATCCGCCGCAGAAACCGGTACTCGGCGCGGGTCTCGTAGTTGGGGCCGGTCATCGCGACATACACGCCTTGGTGCGCCACGAAGTTTTCGCGACGGGCGATATCCAACGCCTGGTCGATCAGGATCGGATCGTAGACCGCGCGCCGGTCCGCTCGTCTTGCTCCCGCTGCGCCGGTTGGCGGCCCTGGCTGCGTCGCGTCGCCCCAGCAAGGCTCCGGACAATTCCCACTGCCTCGGCTCGACGTCATCAGCAGAATCCCCTGCAGCAGACTGATATGGTCGGACACCACGACGACGTCGCCCGAGGAAAATCTCGGATTCAAGCCGCCGCTGGCATTGGACAGCACCAGCAACTCGGCGCCCAGCGCACGCATGACCAGGACCGGCAACGTCAGCTCGGCCAGCGTGTAGCCTTCGTAGCCGTGGCAGCGGCCGTCCATCGCGATCACGGCTCGCCGTCCGAATCGGCCGCAGACCAAGCGGCCGCTATGGCCGATCGCCGTGGACCGCGGAAAGTGCGGAATGTCGGCATAGGGGATCACGGCTTCGGCCTGAATCAAGCTGGACAGGTGATGCAGGCCGGTGCCCAAGACCAGCGCAGCCTCCGGCCGCCCCGCCCAGCGACCGCGGATCGCCGCCGCCGCCGCCGCGAGCACCCGCGACGCCTCATCGCCGCCCAGCACCGAACCGCTCATCCCCGGGTCCTCATTTCACCGCCCTTCACCCTTCCTCCTTCACCCTTCACTCGCCCTCGTTCACCCCCGTTCCCCCGCCAGCACGCCCATGACCAGCTTGCACAACTTGGGTTCGGCGGTATTGGCCACGGCGATGATCTTGGCGACGTCAGCCGGTTCCAACGCATCCGGCAGGCACATGTCAGTGACGACCGAGAAGCCCACGACGCGCATTCCGCAGTGCACGGCCACGATGACTTCGGGCACGGTGGACATGCCGACAACATCCGCGCCGATCGTCCGGAGGAAGCGGTATTCGGCCCGAGT
>CAIYOB010000513.1 GCA_903927685.1 uncultured Planctomycetaceae bacterium | reverse complement strand
GTCGCCGCTCCCATCGCGCACCTCCTTGTGCTTGGCCTGTACTTGACGAACAACGCCGCCGTCGCAAGAAGATGCCACGCCGCAAGAAGTTACGCAAGATCAAGATGTTTACAGCAGTTGCTGTACATCTCCCGAAGTTGGCCGCTGGAGATCGAACGAGCTGTACCGGACGGGCGCGGACGGCTGGTCGAACGGCTGATCTCCACGGCGCGGGCGCACAAGTTGCGTGTTCTGTCGGGCCTGGGCGTCTACAGTTGGGGTTTCGACGAGATCATCCGAGCCAACCGGCACCTCGGTCCGACGAACTCGCATGCGTTGTGCCTGAGTCATCCCGAATCATGGCCCTGGATGCAGCGGATCATTGACTTCGTGTTTACGCGGTTCGAAATCGACGGCGTCAGCATGCAATCGGCCGACCAGGGTCGCTGCTCGTGCGAGGGTTGCCGCAAGCTGCCCGATGCCGAATACCACGCCCGGATCAACATCCGCGCCGCGGATTACATCCGCAGCCGCTGGCCGGGCAAGATCGTCGGCGTATCGAGCTGGGGCATGGACTTCAGCGACCCGGGCAACACCGAGGCGATTGTCGCGATGAGCAAGTCGCTGGACTACCTGATCGACTTTAACAACAGCAGCGCCCGCCGGGGTCCAGATCAACGCCGACACTTCATTCGTTCGTTGGGGTGCGACTTCGGCACCCTCGGCGGACCGCAACCGGAGCCGCCGCAGCACTGGCCGCGCGACCGCTGGTTCCTGCCGACGCTGAAACGGACCAGCGAACACCTGCGACAACTGGCGGCCGACGGCGGTCGGGCGTGCGAGTACTTCTTTCACATTGGCGCCAATCCGGGCGACGCAGTCTCGCAGACGCTGGCAGGTCGCGTGCTGTCGGATCCCACCGCGCCTTGGGAGCAGCACGCCGCGGCGGCCGTCGACGAGGTCTTCGGCATCGCTCAACCCGCTCGGCGAGATGAAATCCTGACGCTGCTCCTGGACGCCGAAGACGCCTACTACCGCCACCTGGGCGACTATTGCGGAACGGTTTCCTTGGAGCCTTTGATGGCCGACCGGTCCGGTCCGCCCGTGTACCTGACGGAGCGGCTGAACAAGTCCCAACTGGCTGAGTACGCCGCGGCGTTGCCCTCCCTGATCCGCCGTGCGGAACAGCTTGCCGCCGAATTGCCCCGTAACTCGCGAATTGCGGATACGCTAGAATGTCTGAGGAACGTCCGGGACGAGGTATCGTCGCTACAGAACGAAAGATAAAGTGAAGCCATGCTGCTGAACTTCTTCTGGCGATGTTGTGTCGTGAGCGCTATTTGTTGCTGGACCGCGCCGCTGGACGCCCAGCAGAACCCCAACGGCCAGATTCCGGTGGGCGGCTTGGCCGATGCTTACCTGATTCTGATCCGCGATCCGCTGGTCCAAAAGGAATTGCGTGTTAGCGACCAACAACGACGGGCCATTGCGACTCTCACGGACGAGTTGGATGTGACCCTGTGGACGTTGCGGAATCAACCTGGTGAGAAAGCGGCCGAGGGATTTCGGAAGCTGATTTCGGCCGCCGAATCGCGGATGGAGCCGATCTTGTCCGTCGCCCAACAGAAGCGGTTGGCCCAGATCCGCTTGTCGGTGGCGGGCCTGCAGGTGCTGCTCCGCGACGACTTGGCCGCGAAGCTCAAATTGTCCGCGGATCAGCGCACGCGGATCGAGAAGGTGTTGAAGGAAGCCGAATCCGCCGTCGGCGAGGCTGCACGGCCGAACGCCAACGGCAAGTCGCCCAAGCCGGCAGCCAACGACACCGCCATCCGCGTCGCGGCCGTGCTGACCCGAGAGCAACTGGCCGCGGCGCGAGAACTCCTCGGCCCGGCGCTGGACAGTTCGCGATTGGGATTGGTCAGATTCAAGGCCCCGGAACTCGAGAGCAAGGACGGCTGGATCAACTCGGCGCCGCTGACCATGTCTCAGTTACAGGGCAAAGTCGTGGTGCTGCACTTCTGGACGTATGGGTGAATTAACTGCATCCGTAATTACCCCTGGTACAGGGGTTGGCAAGAGTCCTTTGCGAAGCGCGGTCTGACGATCATCGGCGTGCATACGCCGGAGAGCGAACGCGAGCACAACGTACAGACGGTCAAGCAAAAGGTCGAGGAGGCCAACTTCGAATTCCCCGTCCTGATCGACAACGAGCGGCGGAACTGGAACGCCTGGGGCAATTCGATGTGGCCCTCGGTGTACCTGATCGACAAGCACGGCTACGTCCGGTCCTGGTGGCTGGGCGAACTGAATTGGGAGGGCGCCGAAGGCGAGAAGCTGCTCCGCGCCCGGATCGAAGAACTACTGGCGGAGACGTGACGGCGGAAGGACGGCAGGTTCGTCGCTCGCGATTCGCACCTGACCGCGGCCTGTGCGGCGAATCGTCACGGCGTGATCGCCGCCGCCCAGTTCGCGCGAGGACCAACCGGCCGCCGACGAGTCCGTCTGGCGGTCCAACGGCATTCCATTCAGGGTCACCGTGGAAGGCAGATAGTCCATCTTGAAGTTGAAGCCGTCTTGTTCACCCACGACGTTGGCGCCGAAGGCCATTGCAGGCTCCCCGCCGCTGGTGCGATGGACGAAGTAGTCCTCGGTCCACCGGATGTACTTGGGCACGTTGGTCCGCCAGTCCGGATCGAACTCGGGATGATCGAAGACATACAGCAGGGCGTTGCTTTTGCTCAGGTTGCTGCGGTAGGTAAGTCCCGGTTCATCGTCCCCATCCGTATCGGGCACTGGTGAGGAGTGGCGGGCCGTCGCGCGGCGGTATAAAAGGGACAACCGCACGGTGGTCAGCGGCGGATGACCAGTCCCATCCGGCCCTGGCTGGCACGCACCAGAACACGATGTATCTTCACATCGGTCACCGCATTCGCTCGAGGGAGTGGTGCTTCGATGCGAAGAGCATGAATCTGGGCGAGCATCTCCAGAACGGGCTGTTCCGCCGGTTCGGCGTCGACGGTCTGAGCGACCACATTGGGGATGTCGTATTGCTGCTGGTTGACCCCGCCGCCCACGCAGTTGAGGAGGATCGCGTGAGCCTTTGGGTCGGACGTGTCGCGCCAAACGTTCGCGACGGTAGTGCTGCGGCGCGAGGTGAACTCGCTGGCGGCGCTCAACACGCGACTGCCAGGGCCGTTGCCCGCGATCCGAATGAAGAACGAGCCGTCGTTCTCGTCGTAACCGCTGCCGACGTAGTTGCCTACGTAGGCCAGTGTGCCCTGGAAACCATCGACGTTAATGAAGGGCTGGGTGCGGGAAGGCAGGGCGGCCCAACTCATGCCCATGACGCTGATCGCGCCGGCGGAATCGGGGCCGAGGTCGAGCAGCGCTCCGGCCTTGGGCGTCTCGTCGCGGAAGCCGCAGGCGAGCACGTGGCCGCCGGCTTGCACGTCAAGCAGCCGATATTCGTTGTTGCCCAGGGCGCCCAGCAGCAGGGAGACCTGACCGTTCGTCTGGCCGCCGGACTTCCGCACCGGGCCGCCCTTCACGACCACGCCACCGCGAGTGAACTCGCCCCAGCCGCCGTTCAGGTACGTCACGTCGCTGTGCTCCACACCGTCGACCAGGATGGCGATGTCGCAGCGTTTCGAGGCGTCGTTGCCGCCGCACAGCACCTGGTCGCAGAAAATGCGGCCGCCGGGCTGGTCGCTGTTTTCGATCACCAGCACGTCCGCGCCGCTGCCGACGAAAGCGAGTGACAGGTCGCGCAGCGTCACGCGGCTCGGCCCCAGCAGCCTGAGGCCCGGACCGGTGCCCTGGCCGCTCCAGTTGATAACCGTGCCATGTTCGCTGCCGCTGTCGCCCACGATCTGCAACGCCTTACCGGCCGGCACGATGACGGTTTCGCGGAGCGTGTATTTCCCCTTCGGCAAATGTACCACGGGATGGCTCCCGGCCGGTTCGGCGGCTGCCGCGTCGATCTGCTGCTGGATTTCCTGCGCGTCATCGCCGGTGCCGGCACGGACTTCGAAGACCTTGCGATGCTTGTTCGGCGGCGTTCCCGGCAGTCGCAACGTAGCCGGCGTGGGTACGGCGCCGGCCTCCACAATCTGTTGCGCGAGACTAACCGTGCGTCCGCCACCCGTGCCGACGGGACCGGCCACGGTGAAGGTGTTCCCGGCGAGGAAGTGGTTTTTCGGCCCGGCCTGGATACACGGCCCGGTGTGGCCCTCGCGGCTGCGGACGAGGTTGCCGATCAGGCACTCCGTGGCCGGCAGGGCGATGGGGTCGAGCGTGTCGTAAATCTGGTTGCCCTGCACATACCCTCGGGCGGCGAACGTGCCGATGAAACGCTTCGAGCCGATCGAGGTGTTGTTGACGATGTTGAAAACGTGATTGTTCTGGGTGCTCAGATCGCTGTCCGTCGAGCGGAGGAAGATGTTTTCGAACGCTTGGTAGCCGCCCATGTTGTTGTGAACGCCGCGCCGGCAGTCCTCGAACAGGCACCACCAAACGTAGATGTCCATCGTATTCCAGTCGGCGGTCAGGATACCCGTGTCACAGCGGCGGAACCGACATCGCAAGATGGCGTGCTCGGCCTGCCCCTCGTGGTTGTTGGTGTTGCTCCCCAGGCAGATGCCGTGGCCCTTGATATCCTTGAACCACAGGTCGCTCAGTTCGCAGTACGTGGAGAAATTGTTCCAACGCATCAGCCCGGTGCCGGCCTTCCCGCGTCCGTCGAACGTGAACCGGCTGACCTTGCAATACCAGGCATCCAGGCCCCACATCCACTGACCCTCGGCGCCCTGCCATTGCAGGATGGTCGTGGCCGGGTCCGCGCCGATGATCTGGCAGCCGAGCCAGTCGTTGTGCTCGCGACGCCGGTTGATGAGCGGTTTTTCGATCCGGTAGGTTCCGGCCGGGAAGTAGAGCGTACACCAGCGATTGCCGGACACGTTCCGCAAGTCGTCGATCGCCGCCTGGATGGCGGCCGTGTCGTCGGTCGCTCCGTCGCCCTTGGCTCCATAGTCCGTCTGGACGTTCTTCCAACTCGGAAACGGCCCGGCAAATTCCTCGCCGGTTTCGTAGAAGGCGACCGGGCGACGCGAGGGAGCGTCTGCATCGGACGTGCCGCTGGGTTCTCCTGTGATGGGTTCGGCCGTGACGTCCTTACCCTCGACCGTCACCTCGACCGGAAATGGCGCAAACTGCCATCCGGCTTTCGTCGCGCTCAAAGGTCGGCTCCCCCTGACGAGGGATTGGGTCGCGTAGCATCCTTCGGCATCAGTCAGCGACCAGTGCCAGTGTCCGCATTGCACGCGTACGCCCGGAATTCCCCGGCCCGACCGATCCACCACGCGGCCGCGTACGGTCCAGGTTCCGGGGCGACGCTTCAGCACGTCGGCGATCCATTCGCGCATTTCGCGGCGGATCGGGGAGTCCGTCTCCAGAAAACGATCCGTGTGCTTGAGGCCCGCCAATTCGCGTTCGACCACGGGGAAACCGAGTTCGCGGAGGATGCGGGCCCCCTTGGGGCTCTCGTTCTTGCCGTCGTCGTCGCTGCCGTAGGTGATGAAGGTGGGGCGTCCCCGCGTGCGGGCCAGACGCTCTCGGGCACCGTCGGGAGTAAACCGGCCGCCATCGATGTGGCTGTGGGGGAGAAAGCCGAGCCAGACATCGGCGATGGTTTCAGTCCGCAGGCCGAGATAGCCCGCGGCGATGGCCCCGCGCGAGAAGCCCGTGAGCAACACCGCGTTTGGATCGCCGCCGTACTGCTCGCAAGTCCGGGGGAGGTTCGCCAGGCAGTACTCGATGGTCGCGTCCTCGCTGCCCCACCACCAGACCACATTCTCCTTCTTCACGGGATCAACGTAAGGCAGGACCAGCCAGATGAAGTCCCGCCCGCCAGACAGATAGAATCCCAAACGGCAGTCGTCCACCTTGCCGGTGAGTGCCTCCCAACGGTTCGGCGCATACTCGACGATCACCGGATAGCTGTGGCCAGGCTGCCAGTTGGTCGGCAGATAC
>CAIYOB010000512.1 GCA_903927685.1 uncultured Planctomycetaceae bacterium | reverse complement strand
TCAGCAGCGTGTGATACTCCTGGATCACCGGCTCGAACTGCGTCAGGAACGCCAGGCATTTGTCGGTCCAGCCTCGCGGCAGGTCGCCCGTCGCCCCGCCCGGCGTGAAATAGCTGTAGGTCAATCGCGCACCGCAGGCTTCCTCGAACAAGTCCAGGATTCGCTCCCGCTCGCGAAACGCGTACAGGAAGGGCGTGAACGAGCCGAGGTCCAGCCCGTAGGCGCCCATCGCCACCAGGTGGCTGGCGATGCGGTTCATTTCCCCGATAATGACCCGCAAGTGCCGCCCCTTTTCCGGTACCTCCAGCTTCAGCAACTTCTCGACCGCCAGCGCCCAGCCGATGTTCATATTCATGCCGGCCAGATAGTCCATGCGGTCGGTATAAGGAATCCATTGCCGCGGCGACAAGTTCTCCCCGATCTTCTCGGCACAGCGATGCAGATAGCCGATGTGCGGTTCGACGTCGGACACCACCTCGCCGTCGGTCCGCAGGGCCAACCGCAGCACGCCATGCGTGCTGGGATGCTGCGGTCCCATATTGATGAGCATTTCGTCCGTCTGGACGTCAAATTCGACAATTCGGGTGTCGTGCGTGGCCGTGGGCATATTGTCTCTCGTGGCTTCTAGCGCCCTCGAATGCCGTGATACTCCAGCGGCATCTCGTAGTCTTTTCGCAAGGGGTGCCCGACCCAGTCTTCCGGGCACAGGATACGCCGCAGATCCGGGTGTCCCGTGAACCAGACGCCCAGCATGTCATAGGCTTCGCGCTCGTGCCAGGCAGCGGTCTTCCACAACCCGCTGACCGACGGCACTTCCGGCAATTGGCCGGCGCGGTCGTCCTGCCAGCGCGGCAGTTTGACTTTCAAGACCAGCGAGTGCTTGTGCGTCAGGCTGGACAGATGGTAGATGATCTCCAGGTGCGGCTGCCACGTGGACTTGGCCGCCTTCTTCGGATCGGTGTGCAGATAATCGACCCCGGTGATGCAGTTCAACAGGTTGAATTGCAGGCGGGGCTCGTCGCGGAGGAATTGACAGACGGGTACCAGCGCGCTGGGCGCCAACTCGATCCACGGATCGCCCGTCTCCGCCGACACGCCCACGACGCTGTCACCGAATCGCGGCTGCAGATCTTTGGCAAGTTCCAGTACATTCATGGCTTCACACCGAACACACGGGCTCCTCGATCAAGTCATGCACCGCGGGCGCAGTACCTCGCCGCTTCGGCCGCTCGCCACTGACGGCGCGGACCCAGTCCAGATCACCCCGCTTCCACACATAGGCGAAACCCACCATCAGCACGGCAAAAAACAAGCCGATATCGAGCATGGTCAGCCAAGCGAGTTGCCGGAAGCTGGCCTTGATGACCTGGCTGGAATCCGCGCCGTAGGGCACTCGTCCGGCCAGACTGGCGGGGATCTCCGTGGGCAACACCGGATCGACGACACCTAGTTCGCGGTACAACAGTTTGGCATCCCGCGTGAGTTGGGGGGGCTCGGACTCGACCACGACCAGGCGTTCGTCGGCCACATGCATCGACTTGCCGAACACCGTCGCCCAGGGGAAAAAGAACGCGACTTCGACGTCAAAGATGATGAACAGCAGGGCGACCACGTAGAACCGCAAGTCGAATTGGACAAACGAGGAACCGATCGTCGGCTCGCCGCACTCATAGACCGCCAACTTCTCGGGTTGCGGATTGACCGGTCGCAGGAACCGTCCCAGCAGCAGGTTCACGAACAGAAACAGCATGCCCACCGCTGCGAACAGAGCCAAATAGGCGACAACTCCCAGGGAGGATGCCTCAGCTGGTGACATGACTTACCTCGATTGGAATACCGCGATGCCGCGCGAATGAACGCTGAAAAACCGACTGCAGAGCGAAGAGTTTACCACAACGCCCTCCGGCGACAACCGCCCGGTGAATCGTTACTGTCGAATCGTTGCCCGGCCGAGGCGACACTTGCCGACGACCGCGGGCCGAGCCATCACACGCAGGACTGCTCCCACTCCTCTTCGTTCACTTCGGCCCCAAAATCTGCTGGCAGGGGCTTTCGGCCCGCGAATCCGGAATCCCGATCGTGGTAGTACAACAGCTCGCGCTCGCCGTACTTCCAGCATAAGTACACGGGTGAGCCCTGGAATCGAGACGGAAAGTCGATTAACCCTTCCTCCAGGTTCTTGGGCTCAACCCCCAGTTCCAACAACTCGTCAACGAACCCCTGCAGCCGTTCCAAGTCCCGATCGATGCCCTGCTTGCTGTCCAGCAACTCGTCGGCATACGGATCTCCGGGCCGCAGGTTCCGGCCGTTCACGAGCCCCGCCCACCGCTGCCGTCGCTCTGTCAAGTCACGCGCCAGTCCCATCAGGTCTTTGGTGATCGCACGCACCAGAGGCAACATGGCGTTCGCTTGCTCGACGGTAAAGGTCCGAGTTGTTCGCTCCTGCCCTCGTGTCATCGCAACACCACTCCCACTCGCGTTTTCCTCAGGAATTCGGGCCCCCATGCACCGGCTCGGTCACGACCTTCGACTGGGCGACCGCGGTTGGATTCAACGTCGTCCGGCCCCAGGCGATATCCAGGGGCAGACGCGAGAAATCGACGATGCAGCCGTCCCGGCTGAAGCAGCTCAAGTCATGCGTGGATCCCATGAAAATACAGTCCACCGGACACGGTTCGACACACAGAGCGCAGAACATGCACTTCGAATAATCGATGGCGAATCCCGTGATCCGAAACCCCTTTCCCTTCGTGACCCGCTCCTTGCCAATATAAATACAGTCGACGGGGCACGCCTTGGCACACGCCTCACACGCGATGCACGTGGTCAGGTCGTAGCGGTGAAAACCGCGATAGCGGGCGGCGACAGGGACCGGCTTCTCGGGATACGCGTATTGGTCGGTAAACGTACCGCGGTTGCTTCGATACGTAATCAACCAGTAACGAAGCGTTACCCACAGGCCCTTCGCCACGGTCCAGACCGTCATTCCGATATTCCGCAGCCAGCCGAACATGGAAGATCCCTAAGTTGTTGAATTGCAATAACTTGAAGTCACGACGATGGCGTCGCTGACGGGTATTATAAGGTCCTTGTGTCAAGCCGCAAAGGTGGCGCACGTGCGTGAAGCAAAAACTGGGCCGCGGCCCCGAACCGCTCGGACGTTCCGTTCGTAATGATGGTATGCCGAATTCCACGATTTGCCAGGGCGAAATATTCAAGTGTTTGCCTAGTCTCGCTTGACTGCCCAGCTTAATCACGTACAGTGGAATGAGCGGAGTTCCGCCGACCGCCTGACAGTTTAGTGAAAAGGCCCCGAAACACGATTGGCGAGGTTTGCCGCAGAGTCGTTGGACGTAAATAATTCCAGTAACGGCCGTTAGGTGAGTCGAGGAACCGGGCAAAGGAATGGCACCATGTTGGTCCTGTCGCGGAAGAAGAACGAGAGCATCGTCATTAACAACGAGATCACGATCGTGGTCGTGGAAATCCGTGGGGACAAGGTACGGCTGGGTGTCGAAGCTCCCAAGGAGGTTCCGGTCCACCGCCGCGAGGTCTACGAAGCGATTAAGCGGAACGAAGCGGCCGAACTGGACAAACCGGGTGCCGTCGAGTCGCGTCCGGCCACCGCGGAAGGGTGATTCAGTCCGCGAGTTCTTTCCACAAGCATGAGGCCCGCCCACACCGGATTCGCTTTCCCTCCTCGCAATCCGCCGCGAACACTGCTTTTTGCTCAGAATTGTCATACGCCACTTGACGATTCCCTGTCCGGCCCTTTTAATACCCAAGCTGTTTCGGCCGGATACGATTTCGGTTGAGCGCCATCAGGCCCCGTCGTCTAGCGGTCTAGGACACCGCCCTTTCACGGCGGCAACACGGGTTCGAGTCCCGTCGGGGTCACTTTCCGAGAGCTAACGAAGACCCGCGTTTTCCCTGGGGAAACGCGGGTCTTCTCGTTTCGGGACTTCTACCATCGTTCACGAAATAGGGGAACTCGCCTCCCCGCTTGCCGAACCCGAGGGCGTGCGTTTGAATAGCAGGCAATCCGCTGCAGAACGCTGGCTCTCGTGAGACCGCAGGGGCAGGGCCTGTCGGCGATCGCACGCCGGACGACAATGAATTGGCTCAAGAACAAGGGAGATCTGGGATGAAGGACATCGGAGTCGCCGTGGTCGGCGCTGGCTTTATCGGACCGGTGCATGTCGAAGGCTTGCGGCGCGCGGGCGTGACCGTGACGGGCATCCTGGGCGTGTCGGACGACGAATCGAACACGGCGGCGGCCAACCTGGGACTGCCCCGGGCCTACCGCAGCTTCGAAGAAATCCTGGGCGATACGGCCGTAACCGCCGTGCACATCGCCACACCCAACCGGCTGCATTTTGCCCTGGCGCGGCAAGCCTTGAACGCGGGCAAGCACGTGCTGTGCGAAAAGCCGCTGGCCATGAACTCGCAGGAATCGGCCGAGTTGGTCGCACTGGCCGCCAAAACGGGGCTGGCCGCCGGCGTGAATTACAACATTCGCTACTACCCGCTGTGCCTGCAGATGCGCGAGATGATCCGCAACGGGGAGTTGGGCCGAGTGTTCTCGGTCTGCGGCAGCTACGTCCAGGATTGGCTGTTCTATCCGACGGACTACAACTGGCGGGTGTTGGCGGAAGAGGGCGGCGAACTGCGGGCGGTGGCGGACATCGGCACGCACTGGCTGGACCTGATCCACTCGATCACCGGACTGGAGGTCGCGGCGGTGTGTGCCGACTTGGCGACCGTTCATCCCGTGCGGCAGCGCCCGCGGGGAGAAGTCGAGACGTTTTCCGGCAAGACGGGCAAGCCGGTCGCAACCGAGCCGGTCGACATCAAGACCGAGGATTCCGGCTGCATTCTGCTGCAGTTCGCCGGCGGCGGCCGCGGGTGCCTGCACGTTTCCCAGGTGACCGCAGGACGCAAGAACTGTCTGCGGCTCGAGCTGGCGGGCTCCGGCGGCGCGGTCGCCTGGAACAGCGAACAGCCGAACGAGTTGTGGATCGGCCACCGCGAACGGGCGAACGAACTGCTGATCCGCGATCCCTCCCTGGTCGCCAGCGCCGTGCGGCCTTACATCAGCTTTCCAGGCGGACACAACGAAGGCTTTCCGGATACCTTCAAGCAGTGCTTCCGCAGTTTCTACAATTACATCCGCCAAGGCGACTTCCGTGCTCCGGCAACGTTTCCCACGTTCGCCGACGGGCATCGCGAAATTGTGTTGTGCGAAGCGATCCTGGCCAGCCACCGCCAGCGCCAGTGGGTCTCGGTCGGCAACTAGCCCTGGAAGATGCGGAGCGACGCCATGCAACTCGGTTTTGTCAGCGCCATTGTGCCCGAGCTGTCCCTGCCGGAGGTGCTGCGACTGGCGGCGGAGGATGGCTACTCGTGCGTCGAGCTGATGTGCTGGCCGCGCGGCAAGGCCGAGCGGCGGTACGCGGGAGTGACGCACATCGACGTCGATGGCCTGGATGAAAACGCGGCGGCCCGGATCTTGGAGCAGACAGCCGCCGCTGGCGTGGCGATCAGCGGTTTGGGCTACTATCCCAACCTGCTGAGTCCCGACCCGGCCGAGGCCCGCGTGTGCCTGGAGCATCTCCGCAAGGTGCTCGCCGCCGCGCGGCTGCTGGGGGTCGGCGTCGTGAACACGTTCATCGGCCGCGACTGGACGAAGTCCGTCGACGACAACTGGCCGCGGTTTCTGGAAGTCTGGCGGCCGCTGGTTGAGTTGGCGGAAACGCAAGGGGTCCGCATCGCCATCGAGAATTGCCCGATGCTGTACACGCGGGACGAATGGCCGGGCGGCAAGAATCTGGCCTATTGCCCGGCCATCTGGCGGCGGATGTTCGCGGACATTCCCAGTTCCTGGTTCGGCTTGAACTACGACCCCTCGCACCTGATCTGGCAGCACATCGACTGTGTGCGGCCGCTGAGCGAGTTCCGCGACCGGATCTTTCACGTCCACGCCAAGGACGCCAAGGTCGAGCGGGAGCGTCTGGACGACGTAGGCATCCTGGCCACGCCGCTGGAGTTCCATCGGCCCAAGCTGCCCGGGCTGGGCGACGTGCCGTGGAACCGGTTCTTTTCCGTCTTGACGGATATCGGCTACCAGGGGCCTGTATGCGTCGAAGTCGAGGACCGGGCGTTCGAGGCGGATTTAGACGCCCGCCGCCGGGCGTTGCGGCAGAGCGCTCAATACTTGCGGCAGTATGTTGCGGCGCGGTGACTGGCACCGCATTTTGCTTCGTCAACCCATCGCGACACGGAACCGAACGATGGACCTGTATGTCGGCATCGACTTGGGCGGCACCAACCTGCACGCGGCGCTGGCGGGGGCCGATGGCCGGATCGTGGTGGAACGGAGCGTGCCGACCCAGTCGCACGAAGGTCCGACGGGCGTCCTGGCACGGATGGCCCAGTTGGTGGACGCGCTGGCGGACGCCGCCGGTCAGCGCCCCGTGGCGTGCGGCGTCGGCGTGCCGGGCCTGCTGGATCTTGCGACGGGCACAACCAAGTTCTTGCCGAATCTGCCCACCCACTGGCGCGACGTGCCCGTCCGCGACACGCTGGCCGCGCACATCGGCTGTCCCGTGCACCTGTTGAACGACGTCCGGACGGCGACCTTGGGCGAACTGATGTTCGGCCGCGGCCGGCAGGCGAACACGCTGGCCTTTTTTGCGATCGGCACCGGCATCGGCGGCGGGGTCGTGGTCGACGGCAGACTGCGGCTCGGGCCGCTGGGAGCGGCCGGCGAATTAGGGCATCAGACGCTCCTGCCCGACGGCCCCCGCTGCGGCTGCGGCAACCGCGGCTGCCTGGAGGCCTTGGCCAGCGCGTCGGCGATCGCCGCGGAAGGCGTCCGGCTGCTGCTGAGCGGCCAGGCGCCGAAGCTGTACGAAATCGTCCACGGCGAGGCGGGGCAAGTCAATCCGAAAACGATGGCTCAGGCCGCTCGGGAGGGCGACGCCCGCGTGGCCGAGGCCATCGTCCGCGCGGCCGAGTACCTGGGCCTGGGCGTCGCCAACGTCGTGGTCACGCTGCATCCCGACCTGGTTGTGCTGGGCGGCGGCGCGGCGGCCATCGGCGACTTGTTGTTCGATACCGTGCGCACGACCGTCCGCGAGCGGATCGGCATGTTCCCCACCGACGGCGTGCGCATTGAACCGTCGCTGCTGGGCGACCGGGCCGGCGTGATCGGCGCCGTCGCCCTGGCGATCCGGGGCGTGTCCGCGTGATGGGGCTGAGCCCTCTTTCTGACTTCGCTAGGAGCAATTTATGGATTACACGTATGAGCAGATCGCCAAGATGATCGACCACTCGCTGCTGAATCCGGTCCTGACGGATCGGGAGTTGGAGGAGGGCTGCCAGGTTGCGTTGCAGTACGACGTGGCGTCGGTGTGCATCAAGCCGTATTACCTGCGCCGCTGCGCCGCACTGCTGTCCGGCAGCGCGGTCGCCCCGAGCACGGTCATCGGCTTTCCACACGGCGGCAACGCGACGGCGATCAAGCTGGCCGAAACCGAACAAGCCCTGGCCGACGGCGGCATCGAACTGGACATGGTGGCCAACATCGGCAAGGTGCTCAGCGGCGATTGGGATTACGTCCGCCAGGACATCGCGGCCGTCGTGGCCCGGGCGCATCAGGCCGGCGCCAGGGTCAAGGTGATCTTCGAGAACTGTTACCTGCAGGACGAGCACAAGATCCGGCTGTGCCAGATCTGCGGCGAGTTGAGTGCCGATTGGGTCAAGACCTCGACCGGCTTTGGCACTGGCGGGGCGACGCTGGACGACCTGCGGCTGATGCGTCAGCATTCGCCGCCGCACGTCCAGGTCAAGGCGGCGGGCGGGATCCGCACGTTCGCCGCCCTGCTGGAAGTCCGGGCCGTCGGCGTGACGCGGTGCGGCGCGACGCGGACGATCGAAATGCTGGAGGCTTGCCGGCGGAGCCTGGAACAGGGGTCGGCATGAATCCCGTCCAGTGGTTGACGCAGCGCGTCCGGGGGCTGGGCCAGTGGCTCCCGAAGCCCCGGACGTTGGGGCAGCGGGGTGAAGCTGCGGCGGCCAGGTTCCTGGAGCAGAAGGGCTATATCATCGTCGCCCGCTCGGACCGGATGCGGCACGGCGAACTCGATCTGGTGGCGGTCGACCAGCGGACGGTCGTGTTTGTCGAAGTCAAGACGCGGCGGTCGCACGAGGCCGGGCATCCGGCCGATGCGGTGGACGAGGACAAGCAGCGGCGGCTGACGCGATTGGCCCTGGTCTATCTGAAGAAACACCACCTACTGGAAAACCCCGCCCGCTTCGACGTCGTCGCTGTGACGTGGCCCGACGACGAACGGGAGCCCGTGATCGAGCATTACGTCAACGCCTTCCCCGCCGTCGGGCAATGGCAACTGTTCAGTTGACCCGGTACACTGCCGCCCATGAGCACCGCCACAAACCATCCCCGCCGCGTGACAGTCGCCCTGGTCCAGATGTGCTGCACGGACTCGAAGCCGGACAACGTCGCCAAGGCGCTGGACCGCATCGCCGAGGCCGCGGCTCGGGGCGCAGAACTGGTCTGCCTGCAGGAGCTGTTTCACGGCCTATATCCCTGCCAGAGCGAAGACCATGCCCGCTTTGCCGAGGCTGAGCCGATTCCGGGACCGACCAGCGAAGCCCTGGCGCAGGCCGCGGCCCGGCATGGCATCGTGCTCGTCGGCTCGCTGTTCGAGCGCCGCGCGGCAGGCGTGTACCACAACACGGCGGCCGTCTGGGACGCCGACGGCACGTTGTGCGGACTGTACCGCAAGATGCACATCCCCGACGACCCGCTGTATTACGAGAAGTTCTACTTCACACCCGGCGATCTCGGCTTTCGCAGTTTTGCGACTCGCGTGGGCCGGATCGGCGTCTGCGTCTGCTGGGACCAGTGGTTTCCGGAGGCCGCCCGCCTGACGGCCCTGCGCGGCGCCGAAATCCTGTTTTATCCGACCGCCATCGGCTGGCTGCCGGAGGAAAAAGACACCTGCGGGCCCAGTCAGCATGCGGCCTGGGAGACGATGATGCGCAGCCACGCCATCGCCAACGGAGTCTTTGTCGCGGCACCCAACCGTGTCGGTTCCGAAGGCTCGTTGCAGTTCTGGGGCGCGTCCTTTGTCGCCGATCCCTACGGCAACGTGCTGGCTCGCGCGTCGCACGTCGACGAAACGTTGCTGGTGGTCGAATGCGACTTGGCCCTGGTCGATACCGCCCGCACCCACTGGCCGTTCCTTCGCGACCGGCGGATCGACGCCTACGGCGATCTGACGCGGCGTTATCTTGACCCGTAGCTCGTCGAATCCGGCCGCCCTGACGGCGCGGCCCGGGGGTGGCTGGGGTCGAGTGGAGCGAGCCCCCAGAGGCAGCACTGGGGGCTCGCCACTCGTACCTCGCGGCTCGACCCCAGGCACCCGGCGCCGACCGAGCCCGTTCCCGTCAGCGCGGCTTGCTCAGCAACCGCAGCAGTTCGTCGGGATCGCAGGGCTTGACCAGATGCTCGTCGAATCCGGCCGCCCTGACGGCAGCCCGGTCCGATGCGCGGCCGTAGCCCGTCAGCGCCACCAGGCGTGGGCAGCGCTCGCCGCATGTCGCCCGGGCGCGGCGGGCGACTTCATAGCCGTCGATCCCGGGCAAGCCGATGTCGATCAGCGCCACGTCAAACGACTCGTTCGTCAGCGTACCCAAGCCCTGGCTCCCGTCGGCGGCCTCCTGGACCTCGTGGCCTTCCAGCGCCAGCAGCGTGTGCAGCATCGAGCGGACGTCCGCATTGTCCTCGACGATCAGAACCCGGGAGGTAATTGCGGCGGGCGCCGCCGCGGCCGGAACGGCGGGCGATTTCGCGGCCTGGACCGCCAGCGGCAAGCGGACGGAGAAGCGGCTGCCCAGGCCCAGGCCTGGACTGTGCGCGGTCACGTCCCCGCCGTGCATCTTGACCAGCATTCGGACCAGCGTCAGGCCGATCCCCAGCCCGCCTTGCTGGCGGTGCAGGGTGGTGTCGGCCTGGACAAACAGCTCAAACACACGCTCCAGCATATCCCCGGCGATCCCGTCGCCGTTGTCTTCGACGCTCAGCACCGCGAGGCCGTCCTCAGGCCGCAGTCGCAGGGCAATCTGTCCGCCCGTGGGAGTGAACTTGACGGCGTTCATCAGCAGGTTGACTTGGATCTGCTGCAGTCGCGTTGGATCGCCGCGCACCAGCAGCGTCGGTTCGGCGATCTCAACCACCAGCTCCTGGCCGCGCGACTCGGCCGCGGAACGGACGGCCGCTACCGCGTCCCGAGCGGTCGCGCCCAGGTCGACTTCGTCCTGGGCCATCGAGATCTTGCCCTGCATCACCCGCGAAACGTCCAGCAGGTCATCCAGCAGCGAGGACATCTGCTGGGCCTGGCGTTCGATCACGGCCAGCGCTTCGCCGAACGAGCCATCTTGCGGCGGCATGCGTTTGACCACGCAGGCCGCGTTCAGGATCGCGCCCAGCGGATTGCGCAGCTCGTGCGACAGCATCGCCAGGAATTGGTCGCGCTGGCGGACCGCCTCGACGGCCTGGCTTTCGGCCCGTTTCTGTTCACTGATATCGCGGGCCACGTGCACGCTGCCCATGACCGTGCCGCCGGGGCCGTGGATCGGCGAGACGGAGACCAGAAAGGTGCCGCCCAGCCGCTCGTCGTGGACTTCGACGGCATGCTCCTGGCCGTTGGCCAGCACCCGCGAGTGCGGGCAGAACATAGGCGGGGAATGGGAATCGTGGACAACTTGATAACAACTGCGGCCGATCAGCGACTCCGGCGCGCAGCCCATCCGCTCGGCCATCGCCCTGTTTGCCCGGACCACGCGGTGCTGGTTGTCCAGGATCAGGATCAAATCCGGCACCGCGTCAAACGTGCGCGTCCAATCGTCCTGGCCACGCGTGCTCCGTCGTTCGTCCATGCCGCCACTCCATTCGAGTCAGGAAGAGTTCCGTCCCTCGTTTCTTGCGCTCGCGATCCCGCCGCCCCAAGGTCACTGCCTTTGGGTCGCGCGCATCACCAGCGGTCACGAAACGTCCCTTGTCTTGCCAGGCAAGCGGAATCAGTGTACGGCAAACCGATGTTTCTGCAACAGGGGCGCGCCGCCGTGTTTCCGTGTTGTCGGACGGACCGCTGTGGCCTTCCGGCTGCTAGCAGCCGCCGGGGTCTTCGGGCTCGAGTGGGTCCAACGGCAGCCCGGCGGCCGACTAGGGCGAGCCGTTGTTTCGTGAACGCTGCTCTCGTCATCCGGCGGCCCGGCCGGTAGAATCTACGCTGAAGTAAACGGCTGGTGCCGCCGAAGCCGTGCGCAGGACGCGCGTTTCGGCCGGGCACTGGCGGAGTCCGTGGCATGCCCATGTCCGCTCACGCGCGGCCTGTCCCCCCCAAGCCCCTAACCACCCTCAGGAGATGTCCTTCCATGACCAGACAGCCTCGGTCGCCCTCCTCGTCCGTCAGCCGCCGTCAATTCCTGGGCCGCAGCGCCGCTGCCGCCGGCGTGATTGCCCTGCCGACAATCATCCCGGCGTCGGCCCTGGGCCTGGCGGACGCGGTGGCACCGTCGAATCGTGTCGTGCTGGGCTGCATCGGCTTGGGCATCCAGGGCTTGGGCAACATGCGCACGTTCCGCGGGAACCCCGAAGTCCAAGTCGCGGCCGTGTGCGACGTGCATGAAACCCGGCGGTCGGCGGGCAAACAACTGGTGGACGAGTACTACGACAACCAGGACTGCGCCGCGTACCGCGACTTTCGCGAATTGCTGGCCCGCGACGACATCGACGCCGTGCAGATCACGGCGCCGGATCACTGGCACCCGCTGATGGCCATCGCCGCGGCGCGACGGGGCAAGCACATGTACTGCGAAAAGCCGATCGGCTGGAGTTTCCGCGCCGCCCAGGCCGTGCGCCAGGCGGTGCACGACAGCGGCGTGCGATTCCAGTTCGGCACCCAGCAGCGTTCGGGCGGCAAGTTCCGCTTGGCCTGCGAGTTGGTGCGGAACGGCCGGATCGGCCAGTTGAAGACGATCCTGGTCGGCGTTCCCGGCAGTTGGACGTGCCCCAAGCAGCCCACCGAGCCTGTGCCGAAGGAACTGGACTACGACCTGTGGCTGGGCCCGGCGGCGGACGCTCCGTATTGCTACCAGCGCTGCCGGCCGTGGACCGAAAAGGAAGGCTACAGCGTCTGGTACTCGATCTCCGATTACTGCCTGGGCATGATCGGCAACTGGGGCGTCCATCACTTGGACATCGCCCAGTGGGGGAACGCCACGGACTTGAGCGGCCCGACCGAGATCGAAGGCCGCGCCGAGTTTCCGCGGGACATGCTGACCGATGCCGCCACCAGCTGGCAGGTCGAGAACCGCTATGCCAACGGCGTGACCCTGGTGCACATGGACGACGGCACGGCCAAGCAGCATCCGTTGCAAGTCGCCGAGTATGGCCACGGCGTGCTGTTCCTGGGCAGCGAAGGCTGGGTCCACGTGGACCGCAACACGATCGACGCGAATCCCAAGTCGCTGCTCAAGGAGACCATCGGGCCGGACGAGGTGCATCTGCTCAAGAGCGACAACCACCACGCCAACTTTATGGACGCGATCCTGGGTCGCACCGAATTGGCAGCGCCGATCGACATCGCCGTCCGCTCCGACGCCCTCTGCCACCTGCAACAGATCGCCGTCAAGCTGGGCCGGAAACTGAACTGGGATCCGGCCCGGGAAGCGTTCGTCGACGACGCCGAGGCCCAAGCCCTGCTCGACCGGCCGATGCGGGGGCCGTGGAAGCTGTGACGGATGGACCTGGGCGGCCTACTTCAATCCTGCGTATTTGTCGAACAAGCTGCGGAACCAATCGACGCCCCCCGACCGCCACTCGCACGTCAAGCTGCTGGGCGGCGAGTTCCTGGTTCAGCGACCGGTGGCACAGTCCGCGCACGTGCCGCCAGACGTCTTGGCGCAGCGCTACGAACTGCTGGCGCTGGAGGACGTCGATCTGGGTTGTGCAGGCGCGCGCCCGGCGGGGCATCCGATCCACGTCGAACTGGCCGAGTTGCAGCCGGGCAGCGCGTTGCAGTTCGCCGCGCGCAGTGAGTCGATCGAACTGCTCGACACACACGGCCGTCCGGTTGTCCGCCTGTCCCAGGCGGCCTGCCGGCGCTGGAAAGACCGCCTGGCCACGGTCCGCCGCATCCGCGTCGCAGCGCTCGTCCAGCGCCGTCAGACGGACGAGCAAGCCGAGTTCCGGCAGCGCTCCCGGTGCGAGCGCTGGGAGTTTCCCTTAGCCGAGGTGATCTGGCTGCCCCGGGATACAGCCTGAAGGCTTGCGTCCTGGCCTCCCGGTCCAGAATCAGGCCCGCCTGACGGGTCCGGACCCACATAGTGCCGTGTCCAGGCCAGGAATTGAGGTTGGGTGCCTTGGGTCGAGCCACGAGGTACGAGTGGCGAGCCCCCATCCATTACCACTGGGGGCTCGCTGCGTTCGCCCTCAGGCACCCCAACAACTTGTCGTGACGGCACACCAAATGCGAAGCGGGGCGGCCGGACTCGCTATGGCAATACAACTTCGTACAGCATCTGTCGCGGTAAGACGAGGATCGGCGAGTGTGCCATACTCAGCCGAGAGCGGTTTAACGCCCACGAACGTGATCAGTGTCTATATTAGTACCCTATTGTCCTGCCACAGTGATCGAATTCTTTTCCGAATAACCAACCGCGAATGTCCCCAGTTTGCGTTTTTTGCAGATATCCTCGATTGGGGCGAGGGTTCGGCAACTTGCATACCTTTGCGCCATCGATTACAAATCTCAGAAGAGAAACTGTTTTTTCTCGACTTCCTCCTTCTTTGTTTTTCGAGGTACCACGTTATGAAACGGACTTATCGAGGATCTGGCGGTTTTACGTTGGTCGAGTTGTTGGTGGTGATTGCCATCATTGGCATTCTGGTGGCGCTGCTGCTGCCGGCCATTCAGGCGGCTCGCGAGGCGGCTCGCCGGACGCAGTGCAACAACAATCTCAAGCAGATTGGCGTGGCGCTGTACAACTATCACGACACTCACAAGGTCTTTCCGGCCGGTTATGTTCACCGGAATGCCACCGACGATCCGGACTGGGGCTGGGCGGTATTCATCATGCCGTTCATGGAAATGGATGCCATGTACCAGCAACTGGATGTGGGCAAGACACAGTTGTTTCAGTTCTACAGCACGACCGCGACCCCAGAGCAACGCGCGTTACTGCAGACGCCGATCGCCGCGTACCGTTGCCCTTCCGACATCGCCAAGCCGCTCAACAATCTGTGCTTGTTCGGCGGCAAGAATAACCCGGCGCCATTTGACGTCGCAACCGCGAATTACGTCGCCTCGGCGGGGGGCCTTACGACTCCTACCGCGCCGGCCAACGCCACCGACAGCAAGGGCATCTTCTACGGCAACAGCTGGCGCAGCACGCGCGATATCCTGGATGGCACCAGCACGACCCTGGCTGCGGGCGAACGCAGTGCGTCCCATTTGGCAGCGGTGTGGGCGGGGACGGGGCAGAAGAACAGTTACGGGAACGAAGGTTCCGCGCGGACCCTGGCGCGGGGCGGCTTCTTGATCAACTTTGATTACGCCGGCCTGGGTGGCGCCCCTCAAAATCAGGGCAAGGGCTTTGCCAGCTATCATCCGGGCGGCGCGTTGTTCCTGTTAGCGGACGCCTCGGTGCGGTTCTTCTCGCAGAATACGAATTCGGCCGTCATGGCTGCGGTTACCACTCGCGATGAAGGCGACGCGGTTACGTTGCCACAGTGAGTTGTGCGGTCACCGCGACCGCAGGCGGTTCACACATCGCCGGACCGGAGTCGTCCGAAGTTCGGCGGCAGGAAAGCGAACTTTACGGAGTCAATGTTTGATGAACGCGAAACGTTTCCTTGGTTGGGTTGCCTTGTGTTTGCTTGTCGTTGCCGTCCCGGGCGGCTGTGGTTCAGGCGTCAAGTTAGCCCAGGTCACGGGCAAGGTGACTGTGGACGGCGCCCCGGTGCCCAATCTGCAGGTGCTATTTGAGCCGCAAGACAAGAGCAGTCCCAGCTCGATCGGTTTCACGCAGGCGGACGGAACGTACAAGCTGCGGTGTGCCAGCGGAGAAGACGGCGCCGCTCTCGGGCAGCACACCGTCCGCGTGACGACCATCGAGATGGATGACCCGTCCGCGGCACCGCTGACGATCCCCGAAAAGTATAATTCCAGTTCCACACTGACGCAGGAAGTCAAGGCGGGAGACAACACGATCGACCTCCCCCTGACCCGGCGTTAACCCGCGTCAACGGCCTGCACAACGTAACCCGAAGCGCCAGCGAGAGGGACATTCCCTTCGTAACCCGAAGCGCCAGCGAGAGGGACATTGCCTTCGTAACCCGAAGCGCCAGCGAGAGGGACATTGCCTTCGCTGGACTTCGGGTTTCGCGTTTTCGGCCCACCCGCTTGCTGGCGTGGCTGGATTCGGGCGCAACACGTTCCAACGCCAAGGCTCCTCGGTCCATGAACGCCTGCCATCAATATGAATGGGGATTTCAGCGTCGGAAAACTCGGTGCCGCGTCCTACCTGAAATGGCTCTCCCTGACCCTACTGTCGTCCGCGCTTTCCGTAGGGGGCATGGGGCTGACGATCTCTCATCCTAATCGTCACCCGCTGGTGTTCGCTGGCTGCATGTCCTGGCTGATTGTGCTCGTCGTGTCGGCGGCAGCCCGTGGCGGGCTGTTGCGAATGGACCCGCGGCGACTCCGGCTGGCAAACTGGGAGCGGGAGGGGCGGATCTACCGCGGGCTGGGAGTCCCGGCCTTCCGCTGGCTCCTGCTGCACTCGCCGCTGGGCTGGTTCGCTCCGACGCTGAAGCTCACCTCGCGTCGGGACGGTCTCGAGAGGCTGCTGAGGGAGATGAACTTTGCCGAAGGAGTGCATTGGATTGCCGGCACCCTGACGCTTGGTCTGGCCGCAGCGTGTGCGGCCGCGGGGCAGGGGGCCGTAGGGTTGTGGCTGTTGCTCTCCACCATTCCTCTGCACGCGTACCCGGTGATGGTTCAACGCTCGAACCGAAGCCGTGCCTTGCGGTTGCTCCGCCGAGTGGCACTAGGTTAAGGGCTCAGGATTGCCGGGGTGGCTGTGGTCGAGTGCAGCGAGCCCACAGTCTGCGGGGATTCCG
>CAIYOB010000511.1 GCA_903927685.1 uncultured Planctomycetaceae bacterium | reverse complement strand
GTCTGGGCCTCCTACATTCCTTGCCGCCGAACGGCGGATTGGTCATCACCACGTCAAACTGGTCCGGGGCGTTGGCGAAAAGCCCGTCGTAGGTCACGCCGCCGGTCAGCGTGTTGCCATGCCAGATGTTCGGCTGGTCGATGCCGTGCAGGACCAGGTTGGCCAGCGCGATGGGATAAATCAGGTTCTCTTTTTCTCGGCCGAAGAACGTGTCGTGCCGCAATTGATCCAACTGGTCCGGAGTCTCGATGTTCTCGTTGTTCTTGCCGGCCATGAAGACGAACGACTCGGCCAAGAAGCCCCCGGTGCCGCTGCCGGGATCGTACACCGTTTCACCGATCTGCGGAGCCACCACGCGGACCACGGCACGGATGATTTCGCGGGGCGTGAAGAACTGCCCTCCATCGTTGCCCTTCTCGCCCATCTTCAGCAGCAAGCCTTCGTAGATCTGCGACAGCGTGAACACGTGCGTCTCGTCGATCGTCTCGGCCGACAGGCCATGCACCTTGTCGCACACGTCACACAGGTTCTTCTGCGTGTCGATCCGGACCCGCTCGACGCCCGACAGGATTTCGCTGATGACTTTCTGACGGGGCGTCGAGTTCGGCCGGTCGCGCAGGCCCTTCAGGTAGGGCAGCAACTCGCCGTTGACGAACTCCAGCACCTTGCCCTGGATGAGCATTTCTTCCCGGCGCTTACTGTGGGGCGCGGCCCAATCCTGCCAGCGGTACGGCGATTCGATCGATGGGGCAAAGTCGGCCCCGACCGCTTCGGCATTCTCGGCTTCGTGCGTTTCCCGTTCGTCCAGAATCCGCAGGAACAGTATCCACGTCAGTTCCGGGACATACTGCATTGCCCCCGCGCAATTCGAGCGTCGCATGATGTCGCAGATCGACTTCACCGCCGAGTTGACCGACTGCTGCGAATTCAGCCGCTTGCCGTTGCCGTTGGCCGGTTCGTTTTCCTTTGCTGACTTCTTCTTGGCCATGGTGATCCGTTCAAAGTCTTCCTTGAAATGCTGGGCGGAGCAGCGCCGCGGGCATCGCGTTGATTGCCTGAAGTTGTTGGAGGAGACCACTGCAGACAGAATCGGCACTCTTCAACCGGGCTTCCAGGGCGGCTACTAACCGGCGCTGTGCAGTCCCTTCGGGAACCGGCAGTTCAGCTAATTCAACTTGCTTTGGCGAGATATGAGGAACGCCCAAGCTCTGCTCGTGCCCCGTTATCTGCCTGATGAAAGTTGGCGAGTTCACGAATGCGAACAGGTAACCTGGGTCGATTTCTCCGTGCAATTGGAATCGGCCGACCCGCTGGAGTAGCAGCGATGGAACGTCCTTGGCTGTTACGCGAGCGACTTTCAGACCGTTACTCACGATGGGGCGATCAAGTGTGAGCACGATGTCGCCCACCGTAAGTTCAAACGCCACAAAGTCAGATCGCCGCGATTCTGGCAGATAGACAACGTCGTCCCATCCGATTCGATTCTGAAAGATGTTCGCATTACGCAACAGGCGAATCCCGTCCTTGACAAACCACTCGCTCTTGAATGCGTGCCCCGACTGCACCTTGGCGAAATCTCCAATGCGTTTGCGCGGCCACTGCCGGGCTTCGTCGCCGTCGAACAAATCCCGCAGGTATGCGGCGGGGAGGACCTTGGCGGCTTTGACCTGCGCTTCGGCCGCGGCCCGCGCCCGATCCACCGCCGCCAAGGAGCACGTCGCCGGGATTGACAATCACTTGCCGTTCGAGAGAGCCTGCCCAATAGTTGAACGGCTTCGTGGCGTCATTCAGATTCTGAATCCGAATGATCGGCAGGCCGGTTTCGGACCAATCACGGGACTCGAACGCCTTGCCGTTAACGAGTTGGCAGAGTTCGCCCAACGGAACTTGCACCCATCCATTGGCACGGCTCATGATTGCTCCTCCGGCAGCGGAACGAATCTGGCCGCAAGAGCGATTTCCTCGGCGATCGCCTTGCGCGCCGCCTTGTCGTGCATCGGCCAGCCGACGATATTCGCGTGGTTCGGGTTGCCGTCGATGGGCGCCGCCTCGATGTTCAGTCGCTGGTCGATGCACGTGGCCGCCAAGACGTCGCCTCGAGCGTACAACGTGACCTGTCGCGTTGTGGCAATACCGCGCCCCACGTGCCACAACTCGTTGTCCGTGGCGTCCCGATGGCGAGTGACGGATAGTTCGCCGTTGGATGCCGGGAGGAATGCGCCGGATTTCACGCGCCGGTTATCTCGGCTGAAATGACGTTCGGACAAGATGTAGCGGGCCAGCAGTTCATTCGCATCGATCGCTGGAACGTTGGACGGGTCTAACATGTGTAAACTTCGCCAATCAAATCAAGAATCCTCTGGGGAACTTCGCCGTAGAACGGCTCCGTGCCGCTGGTGCGTCCCGGGCCAAGCAGCGCTGCGTAGTGCAGTTGCTCGTCAGGTGTGATGCTGACGGACAGCGTTCGCCTTGGGGCGCGATGCCATTCGAAACTGATATCGCCATCGGGGTCAGCACCTAGCGACGGCAGCGGCGTGCGCGCGGGGAACGCCAGCAAGAATCGCCGCGCCGCCTGGTACGTTTCCCATGTGACTGGCAGCGCATTGTAGCCGTCCCAGCCCGGCTGACTGCACTCATCCCAAAGGTCCGTCAACTCCTCGCGAACCAGATGTTCCATGCCGAGCGCGGTCGAATTGTGCAGATGTCGGTTTTGCCGATCGACCTCACCGTAAACGAACTGCGCGGCGGGGCTCTTGGCACACGTCAAAGTGGCTGTCATCGGGTGTGGCTCCTGAATCGGTCCAAAGCTGGCTTCTTCAGAAATGAGAAGAACGCCTTGTTCTTGATCCACTGCATTTGCAGCAAGCGGCTGTCAATCCCGTCAAACGAAATTGGCTTAGTCGTAAATACGTCCAGGTCCAGGATCAAACCGAACGATTCCCGCTCTGGTGGGCTGGGCGGCTGGATGGTCTGGATCGTACTCAGATGGTACGGGTGCCCCGGAATCTCCAACGTACTTTGGTGCATGAACCCCCTCAGCGGCAGGTCCAAGCCTTCGGGGCAGCGGGGAGGGACGATGAGCAGATCGGCCAATTGTTCGGGTTGAACCGGCGTGATCAAGTTGATGAATCGGACACCCAGTCGCTGTACTTCAGACGGCTCAGCCAACTCGCGGTAGATGCCCCAAAGCCGTTTCGCTTCCACCTCGAACGCCTCCCAGCCTTCGTAAGGTTCAAGCCGGCTGAAGACGAAACCGTTTCGGGTGAACTGGGCAACGTACAGCTTGTCGGCCGACTCAAAACGATAGCCGTGCCAAGTGTGACGCTGCTGAAGTGAGGCACCTTCGGGGCCGATTTCCGCACCGACGCCAATCTCTTGCTGCCTCTGCTGATGGGGGTACTCCGGCAGCCGTTCCTTGAGTTGCTGCAGCAACGCGTCGGGTTCGAACTTTCTTTCCGCTCGTGCCCGCCAGTGGATGACCGCTTCGACGATGGGCGCGTTCGGCAAGTGCTCGAACGATTCAGACAGGTCGATCTTAAAGCTCTTGCCGCTCATCTCATTCTCTACCCCCTACGAATCATCGCTCGTGCTCGCTTGCCATTCTAGCGGCAAACTATGCTGCAAACAGCCGTGCTTTGGTATTCAGCAGTACCTCGGCCGGTTTCCCCAGTTGGCGCAGGGCCTTGATCGGACCATCCTTCCCGCCGGCCTTGCGGACTTCCGGCAGGTTGAAAATGTCCGGACTTTCCAAGCCATCGGTCCCCGCCGTGCCAAACTGGGTCACGATCGCCTCCAGTGTATTGGCAGCCGCCACCGGCAGGCCCGCCAGCCAGGCGGCGTGCTTGTACATGAACGCGTCGGCCCGCTGGACGCGAGTCTTGGGGTCCAGTCCGTAGCCCAAGTCTGCCAACACGTCGTACAAATCGTAATCGTCCATCTGTTCCAGGGCGCGCACCAGCAGCGGCGAGCGCCCCGCGTCGGGCAAGCGGCCGAACAGTTCCAGCCGTTTGTTTCGCACGATCCATAATTCGCGGAAATCGCCGATATGCGACGCTTCCTCGATCAATCGGCGGGCCAACCGTTCCTTGTACTCCTCGACGCTGAGCTTGGTCATCACGCCGTTGACTTCGACCGGAATCGAATGGCCCGCTTCGGTGACTTCGACATCAAAACCCTGCACGATGATCCGCGGCCGCGGCGGAGGCGATGGCTTCGGCCGCTCAGGGCCAGGTTCTTCCGGCGGTTCGGGCGGCGGGGGGCTGATGAACTTCCGACCGAACAGGTTGGTCGCGCCCGTGTAATCGTAAATGCGGAACATCAGCTTGCCGGTCGGCACGTCGATCCGCGTGCCCCGGCCGACCATTTGGTAGAAACTGATCGGCGAATGCACGTACTTGAAGAACACGATGTTCCGCAGCGCCGGGATGTCGACCCCCGTGGTCAGCAGGTCCACCGTGGTGGCGATGAAATGGCTGCGCGTCGCTCCTCGCAATTCGGCCAAGTAGTCCTTGCCGCCGGCCGCCGTGCACTTGAAGGCGAACGCGTCGAGCGGTTGCTTGCCTGCGCGGCCGCACCACTCGACGTACAGGTTGTTCATCATCGCCGCCACCTCGTCCGCGTGCCGGTCGGCGGCGCAGAAGATCACCGACTTCTGCTCGGGGCCGCCGGTGTCGATCAGGTACTTGAATAAATCCCGGCACATCGCCTCGACGCGGTCCGGCAGCATCACGCGCCGCTCGTAGCTGGTGGCTTCGTACCGCGCCCGGATTTCGGCGGCCAGAACGGGCGCGCCGGTAATCGCATCAATCGGATTGCGGGCCAAAATATCTTCGATCGTGATGCCGGTGTCGTCCAGGTTGACGCGGCCTTCCCGGATTTCGCAGGCAGCAAGGTATCCGTCCTCGATTCCCTGGCCCAACGAGTACTCGTACACCGGCTCGCCAAAGTACTTGAGATTATCGGCCGTAATCTGAAGGTCTAGCTGAGCCTCCAGCGTATCCGGGCAGATCTCTTCGATTTCCCTGGGCGTTGCAGTCAAGCCGATTTGCACCGCGTCCGAGTTGCGAGTCAACACCTGCGACCACTTGCCCCAGGCCGAACGGTGGCATTCGTCGATGATGATGTGGGTGAAGTAGTTCTCCGGATAGTGTGTGAGCAAAAAGTTGGCGTCAGCTTCATCCGAATCGACGCCCAGGGTTTGGTACGTCGCCACGACGATCCGGGCGTTTTTCTGCGGGTCGCGCGTGCTCACTGCCGCCACGTCGTTGCCGAACTCGTTCTGCAGAGCGGCGAGTGCCTGGGTCCGCAGTTCGTCCCGGTCGCAGACAAACAGTGCGCGGCCCATCTGGTCGGCGTCGGCGGTCCGCCGCAGCAACTGGACGGCCAGGAAGGTCTTGCCGGAGCCAGTCGCCAAACAAAGCAAGACCCGCTTCGGCTGGCCCAGTTTCTCGGCCCTTGCGACTTTCTCGAAGGTGGCGCGAATCGCCGCATCCTGGTAGTACCGACGTTTCGCTTCGCCTCCGGGATAAGGCGTCACCAGCGGCCTGGCAACGGCTTCCTCCAACGAAAACCCCATGCCCGCTTCGTATCGCGCCAACAGTTCATCGGGCGTAGGGAACTCCGACATCGGCCGAGGCGGGCTGGTCAGGCCGGTAAAGCGGTCGTACTCGACGAACATGTGGCCGTTGCTGGAAAACGCGAACGGAACATTCAGTCGCTTGCAGCGGGCGTACGATTTCGCCTGTTCCAGCCCGTGACCGGGCGGTAGGTATTCGGCCTTGGCTTCGATCAAGCCCAAGGCTACCGGCTGCTCACCACTCCGGACCTTCACCCGCAATGTGTAATCGGTGCGTCCCTTGCTTCGGCGTCGCGGTTTCCCGTCGATGATCTCGATAGCGCCGGCCGTTTCCTCCCGGCGGATGTGCTCCTCGGTCCAGCCGCGCGCATGGATAGCCGGGTCGATGAGCTTCGAGCGAGTGTCGGACTCGCCCAACGGCGGATCGTGAAGACCTGGCATTGGCAGCACCTACCCAAGATCGGGCCGAGCCAGCGGGCGTCGCGGTGGGCGGGTGCTGTCCTTTCCGCCGCCGGCGCCCCCTGATTCGTTTGGAAGTCCCTCGCGGAGCGACCGTTACGGACACCCGATGACAGGATTCTAACTTCCCGTCGGCACCGCCGCCAGTCGGCTTCCGATCCAACCGCAAGCCGTGTTATCACGGTTCTGTTCGGCCCCCTCCCTTGCACGATACCTCCTTCACGCCGAAATCCAGAAACGCCAGCAGGCGGTCCCCGACTTGAAGCGGCAGGTCGAGCAGATCACCGCCCTGGCCGGCGAGGACAAGAAGGCCGGCATCCGCATGGCCGACGCCCTGCGCAAACGCAAGCTCCGGGCGTCCCTCAAGGATGTCAAGATCCGCGAGCCAGCCGACGTCCAGCGCCGCCTGACCAACTCGGCCGACATCTAGCTCGAACGTAACCAGGCCCTGGCCGACGACTACCCCGAAGTCTGCGACCCGATCCTGGCCCTGGACGGAACCGCCCAGCGGGGAGCCACGCGGACGGCCAACGGCAAGCGGACGTTCCTCAAGTGGGCGCAGGATTACATCGTCCTGCCGACCGTCCGCGTCCCGGACCATTGGGACCCGCGGCTGCGCCCCGGCCAGCCGTCGCTGGGCAGCGGGGCCGTCATCACCACCCGCGGGCTCGACTCCGCGATCCGCGGCGTGCTGGTCGGCACCAAGCGCCCCGATCTGGTGATCATCGACGACCCGGAAACCCGCGATTCGGCCCGCAGCGGCGTCCAGACGGACCTCCGCGGAGCGCACGATCGAAGCCGACCTGGCCGGACATTTTGAACAGGAGGCAACGGAGTAAACGGAGAAGGAACACTTCAGCTGCCCTGCCTGCTCCCTTGATTCACTCGAAATTGGCCCCGGGAAGAATCAGCCTTGATATTCCGTCGGTCAGCCTGAGAACATTGAAGTTGATGATCAATCCCAGCGGAATGTCGAGCAGCTTCATGTAGCTGAGTAATTGTGCCTTGTGAATCGGATGAACGGTCTCGATTGCCTTGACTTCAACAAACAAGCACTTGTCGATGAGCAGGTCAAACCGGAGCGGCTCCTCCCGTTGGAACTGCTTGTACCGAATGATCACGTGCTCTTGAGTCTTGACCACGTGCTGTCGAAGCTCGAGTTCCATGGTCAGGCACCACTCATAGATTGATTCGAGCAACCCCGGCCCCTTGTCCCTGTGAACTTCAATCGCCGCTCCAATGACGTCGTGTGTTAATCCCGTGGCTTGCTGAAACAGTGGATGCATCGCGCGGTCCTTTCAAACAAAGGTGACAGAGGAAACAAAGAAAGACCTCCTCTGTTATCTCTGTTACCTCCTGTTCCATCAATCCACCTGCAAGAAGATCGTCCTGGACGGTGGTTTTGAACAGGAGCGAACGGAGGAAACGGAGGAAGAGAGCCTGGGATTGGTTTGTCCGATCCATCAGCTGACAGCTGGATTGGTGCCCGGAAGAATCTGGCTCGATACTCCGTCGGAC
>CAIYOB010000510.1 GCA_903927685.1 uncultured Planctomycetaceae bacterium | reverse complement strand
TATCGGAGACGAGGTCGAAATCCTGTCCGGGGTGCTGGAGGGGAAGCCGGCAACGATCTGGGAGATCGCTGGGGATCGGGTGGGAGTGAAGTACAAGTTCTTTGGCAGTTGCCTTGAGAAACCAGATTGGTACCCTGCCTCGGAACTGAAGCGTTTGGGGGTCGGAGGCCCCTGTCCCGTTCCCCCTGCGCAGATGACCGCGGTGGAGTCACCGCGGCAGTATTGCTGCGAGATCATGGAGGACCAGTTGGAGAGAGAAAGCGAGGACGAGCGGTACGTGCGCTACTTGCCGCAGACGGACGAAATCGGTTTGATTAACCGCAAAGATCCGGATTACTACTCGCCGATTTCGTACTGTCCCTGGTGCGGAAAGAAGATCGCGCCGGACGCATCTGATTCCGAAGCCTGACGGTCGCCGCCAGAACGGCAAGACATCTTCATTGCACCATGTTTGGCCCGTCTCAAGCAAAGTTGGGCCTCGCGTCCCTCCAGGCTTCGCAAAGCGCCTACGGCACGTTCACGCCGTACCCGAACCTGGCGGTGCCCGTTCGCCGTGCCACTTGCAGCCCGTCGGACACGAAGGTCGGGTCGAACGCCGCAAAGTACCCTTCATGGTGGATGGTCTGCACATTGACGGCGACCGGTTGGATGGGAACTCGCACGGCTGACCCGGTTAGCTTGGCCTCCCGCGGGATCGAGATCGGCGGGAGCGTCAACGTGTACGGTTCCCCGGTGCACCTGTCGATCAGTTCGAATTGCAGTTGCATCGTCACCGGCATCGCAGGGGTGCCTACGGTGAACCGGACCTGATAGCGACCGTCGGGCCGGATGGCCAGTCGCATGCCTTCGTACACGACCGCGCCCTGTTCTTCGAGACACTCGCCGTACAGCCCGGCAACAGGCAGCGGGAACCGGGCCGGGCCGGGGAACCGGTAGTCGAGCACAAAGCACTCGTCGCCGGATTGGTCCGCGCCGGCATCGCTAGCAGACGACAGTGGCGGGTTCAAAGCAAAGTCGCTGAAATGCTCCGCAAACGGGATGGCGTTGACCAGCGGCTGCACGAAGAACGGGTCCACCTGGCGCTGCAGGTATTGCTCGCCCGGCGACGTCCCTCCGGCGGATGCTGGGAGACTTGGAGTGGCCGCTGGCGCTGGTGCCTTGGAAGTGCTCGGGGCGGGAGACGCAGCCGCTGGTTGGGCCGCTGGGGATGACTTCGGAACGCCCGTCGGCTGGGGTGTTTCGTTCGCAGCTTCGGGGGCCGCTGGTGCTGCCGGTTTCGCGTCGAGCATCCGCTGCACTGTTTGGATTGCTAGCTCAATCGTCTGGGATGTCTGTACAGCTACGGAGGCCGTGAACGGTGCGGCGGGTTCGGCAGACTTCCAGGATTGCAGTTGTTCCTGCAGTGTCGTGACATGCTTGGCCATGCTCGCCCGTTCGATTTCCAAGTGGATCTGGGCTTTCGAGTACGCATCTTCGGCCTGCATCTGTAGATTCTGTAAGCCTGCGAACTGGCCTGATTCAGGCAAAACGGCGTGTGTCTTTTGGGCGGCATCGACCGCTTTCTCGCGAGTCGTCTGTACGTCCTTGCCGGCATCCTCGACTCGCCGACAGGCGTTCGCCGTCTGCGCAAGCAACTCGCTGAGTTCCTTCAGACGCTTGTTCGCCGCCTCAAGTTGCCCCATTCCCTCGGCGAGGTTCCTTTGAATCTTACCGAACTCCTCAGCCGTCGAAGGACTTGCGGCCGAAACAGGCTCGGCCGGCGCGGATTCGGGCAACGCGAAAACCAGGGTCAGAGACAAGCCGACACAGTGCGAAATCAGGCGTTGGAGACTCATGGTCGAATCCTCGTTCGAACGGCAGAAACCCCAGTTCGACGCGGCTGGGGGGGCATCAGGGCGCTAGAAACGATCATAGTCCCCACGTCGGGAATTGCACCTCTCATTTCCATCGAGCGCACGAGAATACGTTCCAATTGACGTGTTGCGACCAGGGCCACTGCCCCCCAGGAAATGCAGACAGGTGAGCCGTGGGCCAGCAATCGGCGTTCCAGCGATGTTCGCACATGGTTGGGACGCCCTCGCCACTCCCGACAGCCAACGCCACTCCCGCGCTTGACGGTTTGATGGGATTTGATAGGTTTAACGGATGGGGTGGTGACCGTTCCACTCTCCAGTCTGGATGTCCTCGGATCCGAACCAATACCCCCCTCTTTCCCACTCGGAGGAACCGGCGATGTCTTTTCAGTTCCAGGGCAAGGAGTTCACGTTTACGCAGCCCGACGGCACCAAGTTTCCCGTCCGGGGCTGGGGCGACCAGCATCGGGCGTCTTTCGAGACGCTCGATGGCCACGCGGTGATGCGGAATCCCAGCACGGGATTCTGGGAGCTGGCCGAATTGTCGGCTGACGGCGACGCGCTGGTGCCGACCGGGGCGCCGGCGCATGCCTTCGACCGGGCGGCTCATGCGGCGTCCCGGGGGATCCGCGTCAGCCGGGATGCGGCCGTGGCGGCGGGCCTGGACGGGTTCCGCTTACTGGACGGCCGACGGCGCTGCGAGCAACGCCGCCAGCAGCGGCGGAGCATGGTGCGGGCCGCGATGGCCGTCGCGGGGCCGCTGCTGGCGCCGCCCAGTCGCGGGACAGTGGGCGACTACGTGGGCCTCTGCCTGCTGATCGACTTTGCCGACGATCCCGCCACGATCGCCCGCGAGGAAGTCGACCGGTTCTGCAACCAACCGGGGTACACGGGCTTTGGCAATCGAGGCTCGGTCTACGACTACTTCTCCGAAAACTCGCTGGGCCGGTTCCGCTACCGAAACGTGGTCGCCGCCTACTACCGCGCACGAAATCCCAAAACCTACTACACGGATCCGCGCATCGAATTCGGCACTCGCGCGCGGCAGTTGATCAAGGAAGCCCTCGATCACCTCAAGTCACAAGGCTTCGACTTCAATCAACTGACCGTCGACAACGAAGGCTACATCTACGCGACCAACGTGTACTACGCGGGCACTTGCCCGAACAACTGGAGCGAAGGGCTGTGGCCGCACGCCTGGTCGCTGGCCGCGCCGTACGACACCGGCTCGGGCCGGAAAGCGTTCGACTACCAGTTCACCGACATGGGCCAGGAATTGGCCTTGGCCACGTTCTGCCACGAAAACGGCCACATGGTCTGCGACTATCCCGATTTGTACGACTACGGGTACGAGTCCAGCGGCGTGGGGGCTTTCTGCCTGATGTGCGCCGGTGGGCGCGACGAGAAGAATCCCGCGCAGATCTCGGCCTACTTGAAACGGGCCGCCGGCTGGAGTTCCAGCGTGACCCAGATTACGCACGGAGCCCAGGTGCGGCTGACAGCCGGGCAGAACCAGTTCGCCATCCACGCCAAGAGTCCGTCGGAATATTTTCTGGTCGAGAACCGAGTCCGGAAGGGCCGGGACGCGTCCTTGCCCGACGCAGGCTTGGCCGTCTGGCACGTGGACGAACTGGGCAGCAACAACAACGAACAGATGACGGCCGGTTCGCATTACGAACTGTCGCTGGAACAGGCCGACGGCCGCTTCGACCTGGAGCGTAATCGCGGGCAAGTCGGCGACGCCCAGGACCTGTTCCGCCGCTCGAACCGGGACCGGTTCTCCAGCACCACGGTGCCGGACAGCAAGTGGTGGGACGGCGGCGTGTCGAACCTGGAACTGTCCGAGATCAGTGAAGCCGGCGACACGATGGAATTTCAGGCGCGGCTGTACGCCGAAGACATTTCCGGCACGACGGTTCACAAGGTCTCGAGCCCGGCGGCCGCGATCCCGGACAACAGCGCCACGGGGATCCAAGACTCGCTCATCGTGACCGTGTCCGGTGCGATCGTTTCGCTGAAGGTCAGCGTCGACATTTCGCACACCTATCGCGGCGACCTACAGGTCACCCTGCTAGCGCCCAGCGGGGAAGCCATCGTATTGCACCGCCGCAACCAGGGCGGATCTGCGGATGACCTAAAGGCGACCTACGACGCGGCCTCGCTGCCGGCGCTCGCATCCCTGGCCGGCAGGGACATGGCGGGGCCTTGGGCCCTGCAGGTGCAAGATCTGGCCCGCCAAGACTGCGGCGTCTTGAACCGCTGGGAACTGGAGATCCAGCGAGCGGCCGAGACACGAATCGTGCTGGAAGAATCACCCGGCGTCAAGATCCCCGATCGCGATCCGGCCGGCATCGAGCGGGTCCTGAGCACCGACGCGGCGGGGGTAGTGGCGGAAATCGAAGTCGGTGTCGATATCACGCACACCTATATCCAGGACTTGGTGGTCGCCCTGCTCGCGCCGTCGGGACGTCGAGTGCTCCTGCACGATCGCTCGGGCGGCTCAGCCGACAACATCGTCACCACGTACACGAGGTCCACGGCTCCGGGATTGAACTCGTTGGTCGGCCAAGCGATCCCTGGTGCCTGGAAACTGCACGTTTCCGATCACGCCGGTCAGGATGTCGGCAAGCTCAACCGGTGGCAACTCAAGATCACCCGGCGGTGATTGCCCGTGCGAATGGGAACGGGACTGGCACCACAATCAAACGTGCCGGAACTTAAGAAAGCCCACGAGCCGTTGCCGAGCCAGTCCCCGATTTCGTCACCCAGTGGAGCGTCTCAGTCCACGATATGCAGCACCTGCGGCGGGAGGCACAGCAGGGGGATGGCCAGCGAGACCAGCCCCAGGCCCACTCGTAGCCAGCCCAGCTTCACCGAGTCGTCGCGCGTCGGCGGATGACTGATGCCGATCAGCAGCACCAACAGGATCATCACCATCCAGCGGCCCCACGTCCCGGTCGCGATCAGATATGCGATCGCCCCCAGCATGAACCCGCGGGCCACCCACCGGGAACGGCGGCCGAACAGCGCGTACAACACATGCCCGCCGTCCAACTGGCTGACCGGCAACATGTTCAAGCCGGTGATCAGCAGTCCTACCCAACCGGCCATGAAAAACGGATTCAAATGGCTGTACCAGATCTCTCCCACCGGGGCTGCCGAGGCATCGTAGCCGGCAGGCGGATACCAAGCCAGAATCGAACGTACCGCCAAGGGCAGGTCCAGGCGATACGGGCCGTGTCCGGGACCCGCGGAATTCAAGGTATGGATTCCGACCAACAGAATCGGCACCGCGACGGCCAAGCCCGCCAGCGGTCCCGCCAACCCGATGTCGAACATCTGCTTGCGGTCGGCGCGCCTCCCATCCATCCCGATGACGGCGCCCATCGTCCCGATCGGCGAGATCGGAAAGGGGATGAAGAAGGGCAAACTGGCAGGAATCCCGTAGCGCAAGGTGCCCAGGAAGTGCCCCATCTCGTGCGTCAGCAGGATGGCCAGCAGGCAGGCCATGTAGGTCAGCCCATCCTGCCAATGGCTGATGATCAGCCGGCGGACCAGCATCCCATCCGGCAGCGCATGCCAGCCCCCAACTCCCGCCCAAAACGTGGATAAACAGGTAAGCAGAAACAGTACTGCGGGTAGCTTGATCCGCCGTCCGCGACTGGGACGGCGCAGCGGGAACCGCGGTCCGGAGTGGGCTCGGGACGCCTCGGTTGGCTCCTCAATCAGCTCCGCCACGACGTATTCGTCGTCGCGGTCAGGGACGTCTACACTCGCTGCCGACCTATCTTCGTTGCCATTCATGTGCGCAAGATACACTGTCCAAGTCTTTTCGGCCACCCGACACTTCTGACGGGCCGGTTCACTGGGGGCGGGCTCACTGTCGAACGGGTTCGCCTTGGCCGACTTGGCGACACAAGCTATCATATTCGCATCGTCGACGTTGGATCGGTGAAGTTCTTTCTTGGTCAGTAAGGTAGCTATCATGAGCGATCTCCGCATCGAGCGGGACTCGATGGGCGAAGTCCAAGTTCCCGCCAAAGCCTACTACGGCGCCCAGACGCAACGGGCTGTCGAGAACTTTCCCATCTCTGGTTGGACGTTGCCGCCAGCCCTGATCCATGCCATGGGGCTGGTCAAATACGCCTGCGGCGTCGCGAACCGGGACTTGGGCAAGCTGACCGCCTCGGGCAAGAACCGCTTGGCCGATGCCCAGGTGGCGGCGATGCTGCAAGCCTGCCGCGAAGTGGCCGAAGGGATGCACGACGGCGAGTTTCCGGTCGACGTGTTTCAAACCGGTTCGGGCACCTCCAGCAACATGAACGTCAACGAGGTCATCTCCAACCGGGCCATCGAGATCCTGGGAGGCGATCGCTTTCAAGCGGAAAAGCCGGTCCATCCCAACGACCACGTGAACATGGGGCAGAGCACCAACGATATCTTCCCGACCTCGATCCATGTCGCCGTGGGCATGGAAATCAAGAACGACCTGATTCCCTCACTGCAACGGTTTGCCGACACGCTGACCCAGAAAGCCAAGGAGTGGGACAGTATCATCAAGATCGGCCGTACCCACCTGATGGATGCCACGCCGCTGCGATTGGGCCAGGAGATCGGCGGCTTGGCCCGGCAACTGGTGCTTTCGGTCCAGCGGGCCCAGCAGGCGATTCAGGCGATTGTCGAACTGCCCGCCGGCGGCACGGCCGTCGGGTCCGGGATCAATACGCATCCCGAGTTCGGCAGCCGGGTCGCTGCGGTGCTGGCCGCAGAGACCGGGATCCCCTTCGCCGAAGCTGCCGACCATTTCGAGGCCAACGCCCAACGCGACGCGCTGGTCGCCTGTCACGGCCAACTGCGGACGATCGCTACGACCTTGTTCAACGTCGCCAACAACATCCGCTGGCTGGGCTCGGGACCGCGCTGCAGTTTCTTCGAGGTCATCCTGCCGGACCGGCAACCCGGCAGTTCGATCATGCCCGGCAAAGTGAATCCGGTGATGTGCGAGAGCATGATGCAAGTCGCCGCGCGTGTGCTGGGGAACGACCAGACGCTGACCCTCAGCGGCGCCGCGGGCGGCCAGTTCCAGCTGAATATCATGATGCCCGTCATGGGGCACGCGGCCCTCGAGAGCATCCGCCTGCTCGCGGCCGCGTCACGGGCGTTCGTCGATTTCTGCGCCGAGGGCCTGGAAGCCAATCCCGAGGCATGCGAGGCGTCGGTCGAAAAGAGCCTGTCCATGGTTACCAGCCTCAATCCCTATATCGGCTACGAGGCTGCGGCCAAGCTGGCCAAGGATGCCTTTGCCACCGGCAAGACGATCCGCGAACTGTGCCGCGAAAAAGGCATCCTGCCCGAGGCCACTTTGCAGCAGGCACTGGATCCTATGCGGATGACCGAGCCGCAGAAATAACAGCGACAGGGTACAAAGCCGAAGAGTCGCCAGGTCGCCAGATTGAAGAGTTAGATTGTCGGTGAGTTGAAAGGAAGCACTCATGGGCACGGATGGCATCGCGAGACAGGCTCTTGCGTTTCTGCTCCTAGGCGTGTTTTTTCTCGTACCCACCGGGGTTGGCCGCGGGCAGGATTCGCCGCTGGTGCTCCCGTCGGCCGAACGCTTGTTGCGCGAAGCCTATGCCAGGACAAAGGCCGCGCCGCGCGAAGCCGACTTGACCGAGATCATCCGCATGTGCCGGCAAGCCCGCCGGACGGAACCGGTGGCCGAGGTCGCCGCCTATGCCGACCAGCTGACGGCCTGGGCGCTCAACCGCCGCGGCGAACAATACGCCCAACAGGCAGCCGACTTGGCCGCGCAGGACCAGTTGGACAAGGCGGACGAATTGGACGCGCAAGCTCTGGCGGACTTTGAAGCGGCCGTCGAACTGGATCCGCAGAACTGGAAGGCCCTCCACAACCGCGGCGTCAGCCGGGCGCTGGCCGGCCAGTTGGACGAGGCCCTGGCAGATTTCAGCGGCGTGGTGGAACGGAAACCCGATTATCCTAACGCCTGGTTCAATCGGGGCGAAGTCCGAGCCGATCGCGGCGAGTGGGCGCAAGCCGTGGCCGACTATACGCGGGCCATCGAGCTGAAGCCCGCAGACCTGGACGCCTACGTCCGCCGCAGCCAGGCCTATCTGCAATTGGGCAAGTTGCGCGAAGCGTTGGCGGACTGCGACCGGAGCGTGCAGCTGGCGCCGGGCCAAGTCCAACCGCTGTTAGACCGCGGGGATGTGCACCGCCGCCTGGGCCAATGGCAGCTGGCAGCCGAGGATTACCGCCGCGCGATGGCCCTGGATCACCGCTCCAGCCAAGCCTATCAGCGGGCCGCGTGGATACTGGCCACCTGTCCCGTCGATCGCTATCGAAACGGCGATTTGGCTGTTCAAGCGGCCGAGAAGGCTTTGGAACTGGACGGCGAACAAGGCGTCGAATATCTTGATACCGTAGCTGCCGCCTACGCCAATGCCGGGCAGTTTGACAAAGCGTGCGAAACGCTGACCCAGGCGATCGAGGCGGCTCCGGACGAGGCGGAGACGTATCGCAGTCGCTTGGCGCTGTACCAGCGTCAACAGCCCTTTCGCGAACCCCAGCCGCGCCGGATCGCCGAGCCGTGACGCTGAAACGAAGGCCGCCAAGCATGAAACGCAACGATCTCGATACGCTGGACTTCGACGATACGGCCCCGCTCGCTTCGCGGATCACCGGCCCTCGGGAAACCCCGCTGGACATCGACTTTGCCGCCAGTTCCCACCTGGGCAACGTGCGCCGCAACAACGAAGATCACTACGCGGTGATTCGTCGCGAACGGTCCCGCCAGGTCCTCTTGACCAATATGCCGCCAGGCGACTTGGCGCTGCCCGATGACGTCTCCTACGTTCTGGTCGTCGCGGATGGCATGGGCGGGGCGGCGTTTGGCGAGTTGGCCAGTCGCTTGGCGCTGAAGACCGCAGACGAACTGGTCGGCAGCGCGTGCGGCTGGATTACGAAACTGCAAGACGTCGACTTTCCGCCCATCCAGGACCGCATCCAGGCCTATGCCGACCTGATCCACGAGACGCTGGTGGACTACGGCCGCTCGGATCCGCGTTTGACCGGCATGGGGACCACGCTGACCTGCGCTCACGCGCTCGGTTCGGACGTGATTATCGCCCATATCGGCGATTCGCGAGCCTACCATTTCCGGCAGGGACACCTCCAGCAGGTGACCCGCGACCAGACGCTGGCCCAAGAGCTGATGGACGCGGGCATGCCGGCGCAAGACACCGTGCGATTCCGCCACATCCTGACCAATTGTTTG
This sequence comes from uncultured Planctomycetaceae bacterium, assembly GCA_903927685.1. Next base: position 16,419 of record CAIYOB010000510.1, on the reverse strand, counting down.
GGGGGCGAGGCCCGCGCCGTCCGCAGCGAAGTCCACCATCTGCGTCTGCAGGATGGCGACGCCTTGCTGTTGTGCACCGACGGATTGTCGGACCTGGTCAGCAATCAGGATATCGCCCACGTGCTGGCCGGCACTCAGACGTCGCGCCAAGCCTGCGAGCAGCTGGTCGACATGGCCCTGGCCCGCGGCGGCAGGGATAATATTACCGTGGTCCTGGGACGATTCCTCAGGGTGACTGCCGCCGTTCCGGTTGCTTGCTAGCGCCAAACGGGTCTTGGCCGATTGGTGTTCCATCTATTTCGTCACGTCTTTGCGCTTCCCCGGCACCATTGGGAACCAGGGAGGTTGCGATGTCAGGGATGGATTATGGTTCGAGGGATGGCTGGCGAGGGCGCGGTTGCGACGCGAACACTTGAACGCCCATCAGGTGTGACGAACGCACTTCGGAGGGCGGCAGCATACTACTCGATATAGCGCCGCAGCAGGATACAGCGATCCACGTTGTGGTTCTCCCCCGGCTCGAAGGCCACGGGAATCGAGCGGTCCACGAGGTAGAACGCTCGATGCCGCTCGACCTCGCCGGTCTCGATCCCGATTTCCTGGGCGACTCGGTATCCGTCCGGATGGAATGCGTCCCAGACCGTGACTCCCTGGACCCGATTCGGCTCGACTTCGAAGTAGCCAACCGTAATCCAGATGACATAGACGTTGGAGCGGGTCGTCACCAGATTGCCCAACCGGTTCAAGACGCCGTAGCGGAAGAGCGAGTTTCTGGGGTCTGTCGCGACCGGATTTGCGGCGACGTAGCCGCCTTCCAGCAACGGGCCGTTGCCGGGCGGCGGCGCATCGGGATAGTCGGGACTGGTCGGCTGCGTGGGCGCAGCGCCGCTGCGGAGGAGCGTAGTTTCGATGTCCTGCCGCTCCAAGTGGGCCAGTGGGACCAGTGAGCCGCAGCCGACAGGGCGGAACGGGTTCGCCACGCAGGACGGAAAGTTCGGATCGAACAGGGCCGGTATCAGCTCGCCACCGGCACCGCCAAATCCCCGTCGACTGGCCAATAGGGCGTCGAACGAGCAGCCCGCGTAGCCGCCGAGAATGGCATCCCAGACTTTCCTATCGTAGATCGTATTGATGTTGATACGGCCCGGGTCGCGGAACTTGGAAACGCGATTGAAGGGCGGAAGGAAGCTGGGATTGCTGCTTTGCCGAGCAGGATCAGACAAGCGGGGATTGACGATCGGATTCTGCGTCGGATCGGCGACCTGGGAAGTGCCCTTGCCAAACCAGTCCGGGTTGAACACCGTCTCCGAGCCCACGAACCGGCTGGGAACGTGCACGTAGTCAAAGATCCGGTAGAACTGGCGAGCCGAGCTGACATCGCGGGACGGCGCAGCATGGAAGAAATTGACCAGGTGTCCGTACTGCGGGCTGGGACTCAAGGTGTCGTACGGCGAACTGCCGACGGGCAATGAGTAGTTGCGCAGCAGTTGCGAGGATTGGTCGCCAGGGACCTGCAGGAGTTCGTATTGGCTGACGAACGGCCGGTTGTTCCACGCCAGGCACGAGAAGACCTGGTGGTGATCGGTGTCGAGCGCCGGCGCGCCTCGATAAAGCCCCGCGGCCTGTCCCTGGTACGGCCAGAATCCATGATTCAGACACCCCAAAGAACTGCGCAAGAAAAAGTTGAAATAGTGCGTAAGTCCGGGGTCTCGGCCCCAGTCTTGCGACGGATCACTGACACTGAACGGCTCCTGAGGCCACAGTTCCCGCTGCGTCTTCGTGTCACCTCGTTGGACGGCGAAGAAGCAGGTGCGGCCTGCCGAATCCGGATCCGGCGGCAACGCTACGCCGTTGAACGACGTCAGATCGCACCGTTGCGAGTCGGTGGTGCGATAGGGGTTGATGAGCGGATCGTACGGCAGGGTGGGATTCGCCAACCGCTGCAGATGGATCATGCCCCAGGTCGTCGTCTGGTTCTTCAGCAAGCGCCCGTCGTTCGTCAGGTCGAGTGGTTGGTCGCGGATGGGGCTGTAGGTTCCCTCGTACGACGACGATGTGTCGAAGCCCGCGCTGGGATATCCGCCGAGCGGTTCCGAGATGCTGAACGATCGGGGCTGGTCGATCGCGATGGCCTGCGCCGGCAGCAGATCGTTGTCGTCCGGCGGACCTGGGGGCGGCTGATCAGGATCGGTGGGGTAGGACGCCACGTCGGCGTTGGCCGTGGCATGGCCGGCGACGTTGCTGAAAACGTGCACTTGGTTCCCCGCCGCACTTGGCGACAAGACGATGCGGCGGGTATCGTCGATCCGCAATGCGTGGTAGTCCGCTTCATCGGCCTCCGTGATGCTTGCCAGGCGTCCCACGGGCGAAACGTAATCGCTGCCATTCCGGATCCCGGCCGAGCCCGCCACCGCGTACTGACCCGGCGGCAGCGGCGCCACGGGAAGCGAAGTCCAGTAGTCGCCGCCGGCGCCAGTGGTATCGAGCGGCGGAACCAGCGGCCCCGCAACGGTCGGATTGACAAAGTAGATGCGTCGCGTTTCTTCCGTAAGGGGTGCAGCGGGCTCGTCGGGGTCCTTCCCCGCAAAGCCGTCCTTCACGAACAGCAGTCGCCAGACGGGCGAACGCCGGACGCCGTCGCTCGCCACTCTTGCCAAGTCCACCCCCACCGGACTCGCCGTGGAATACAGTTCCGCCGGGCGCACGATGTCGGAGCCCGTCGTGGGATTGAAGAGTTCGACGAAGAGCGCACCCCGCGGCCTGAGACGCTGGTCGAAGTCGGGATCCGGTTCCTTCGGATCATCAGGGTCGGTCTTCTGATACGTGGTCTTGGTCTTGACGCCGTCATCGTCGTCGCGGTCCTCCGTCCGCCGGTCGTGAAAGGCCAGGGTCTCGGTAATCAACAACTCGGGACGTTCGCAGCCCCAGACGACATCGCGAGCGGGGCCTTCATCGGTCCGGAGATCGCCGTCCACGGTCCAGCCGGTAAAGGGATTGAGGTTGTACTCAAAGGCGGTCATGATCGAATCGGCGTCGCGAAAATCGACGACGTTCACGGCCCATTGCGCGACGTGCCGGGCTACGGTGGGTTCGGGCGCTGCACCGCCCTGATCGATCAGTGTCATCATCAACACGTATAAGTGCCGAGCGAAGAGCTGCCGTGCCAGTAGATTGTCTGGAAGACCCAACGGCCCCCCATCGGCCGCCAGACCGCCGGTGTGCTGGAAGGGAACGTCGCTGAACTGAGCGGACGAGCCGAACGCAGGCGGATTTCCCTGGGCATTCCAGACGTACTCGAGGCCGGACTCTCCCGGTTCATCCACGATCCCGTTGTGGTCGTCGTCCCTGCCGTTTCCCAACGGTCGATTGATGTCCATACGCAGCCCCAGGGCCAGGTCCGGGGCGAGCAGCTTGGTCAGCTCCGCGTCAACGTTGCCGGTGGACACCGACAGCCTGGCCGCCAGCAATTCAGCCACGTTCCGCGCATTGGCGACGTTCGCGGACGCAAGCAGGCCGCGAAGCTCTCCGGGAACCGAAATCCCGGGGACCGGCGGATCGTAGCTGTCGGTGGTGACCAGACGGGCGTTTCCCTGCGTCGCCAGGTCGAGCTTGTCCCGCAGCCGGCTCGGTAAAGCGCTGACATCGTAGTCCAGGGGGCGAAGAATTGGTTCCAGTTCCGCTGGCGTAAACGGACCGTCCGCGGTGGTGCGGTCCAGCAGATTGATTTCGTAGGGCGAATCCGCCCGTGACTCCGGCACCGTGCCGGGAATCTGCTCGAAGGCCGGTTGTCCGAAGACGTCGAGGCCGAAGGCCAACTCGCCACGCAGGTCTGGCGGGCTGGAGTAAGCGGAACGCCCGCCGCCGCTCGCGAAGTAGTTTTCGGGCTCTTCCCAGAACTTGATTCCGGCGAGCGGATCGAGGCCGGTTCGGCCGGGCACCCCATCGCCGCCGTAGCGCACGCCGAACAAGCCGCTGAGACTGCCAGTGACACCGCTTAACGCAATCTCGGGCGGGCCGTAGCCGCGCCCCTTGGGAAATCCAGCCGTGGTTCCGACGGCGACAGGTATGGGGCTCGGGCGATGCGGATAGGAACCCGTGGGATTGCCGTGCGCGTTGACATTCAGCCGACCGTCCAGGTCGACGCACAGCACGGCGAACAGGGGCTTGTAACTGCGGCCGGTCCGCGCGGTCTGCACGGGGAAACCGAGGTCGATCCACACGCTGTCGGGGACGCCGTCGCCATCATTGTCCACGTCCCACGGCCCGCTGACCGCATTGAAATTGGGATTGCTGCCGTCAAAGTTCGGCTCAACCGCACGCAACGAGACCAGGCGTTTGAAGTCGTCGTCGGCCCAGTAGGCTCCGGGAGCTGCCGAGGGCTGGTGCAGCCAATAATTGATCAGCTCGGGCCGGTGAAAAGAAGGGATGATGTCGCGGCTGCTGGCGGCCCACGGTTTCACCATCGACAGGAACAGGTTCTGGTAATCGGCAGCGTCGTATCCCTCGTCGGAGCCGCCATCCAACAGCGCGGCAAGCTCCGCTTGCGGGTGCGGCCCGTTAAACGCCGGCCGTGAGGCATGATTGGGAAGTAGGGCCACGGGCAGATCCACCGGATTTCCGTCCACCCCGGTCGCGACCGTGGCATCCAGCCTGGACACCGTGACCGAGTTCTTCTTGACCGCGTGATATCGAAAACCGAATCCCGTGCCGTTGAACGCGCGGCCATTGACGACAAACTGGGCTCCGCCCACGGCCGCCCAGAAGTCGCTCCCGACTTCGAGTTCCTCCGACTCGATCCGCAGAACACGAAAGAGCGGATGGCCGTTTGCCTGCAGGTAGCCGACGATCCGCGTGCTGAAGCCAGCGGCCTTGCCGGACGTGATCGTCAGGACACAGCCGTTGTAGAACCCGGCGGTCGTGCTGGGGGTGAAGGGCCGGCCATCGGTATCCCGCCAGGCTTGGGCCGCCGGATCGGCCACCAGATCCAGGAACTGGCCGTTGGAGAGCGTCACGGCGCCCGTCGGAACGAGCGCACCCGCCACGGGCAGGTTCTCGTTGACCTGTCTCAGCATTGAGCTGTCCGCCAGCTTGCCTCGGAAACCGTCCTCGCCATAGCTGTCGCGGAGGAGGCTGTGAAAGCGGACCGCGCTCCCGGGCTGGCGGGTGTCGCGCAGCACCTGGTACATGGCGGACTCCAGGTCCTGCTGCGGCGGCACGCCGAGCAGTTCCTGGACAGCGTACGACGCGGCGGCGCGGCGGTACCGTCCGGCCACAACGGCATAGGTCCCGACCAGCAATACGAACAGCACCAGCAGGCTCAGCACCACCAGGATGACGATTCCGCGTCGTGTTCGGCTCGCTGGCGTCATGGTTCGTCTCGCTCAGTCTTGGACTTCCGCCAGGACGGCCTGTACGGCTCGGGGGAGCGTCGCCTGAAGCTCGGCGGTCAGATCCAATCCGGGACCGATGGTCTTGGGCTGGATGGCGATGATCACGACCTCGCGGGGACTGCAGCCCAGGATCGACGCCATGTGCAACGATTCGATGATCCCCAGTTGATGCAGCGAAACCATCTTGCCCGGATCCGGCAAGAGATCGTCCGGCGCCAGACGCAGGATGGTTCCCGGGGCCTCGCCAGCTTCGATCGCATCCACGACAATCACTTTGCGCCGATCGGCCAACAGATCGACCAGGTCGGCGCCGGCCGTACCCCCATCGACGCGTTCCACGCTGACGGGAAGCTCGTGACTGCCCAACGCTTCGATCACCCGCACACCCACGCCTTCATCGCGCAAGAGGATGTTGCCGATGCCCAGCACCAACACCGGTTGCACGCGGAGGTCTCCTTCGCTTAACCCCCGACGACGAAGCGTTTCACTTCGCCGCCGGGATGGAGCAGATGGACCGAGCACGCCAGGCAGGGATCGAACGAATGCACCACGCGCAGCAACTCGATCGGCTGCGTCGGATTCTCGACCGGCGTGCCGACCAGCGCCTGCTCGATCGGGCCGGGCTGATTGTTGTCGTCCATCGGCGAGGCATTCCAAGCCGTGGGCGTGATGACCTGATAGCGGTCGATCCGTGACTTGCGGATGCTCAGCCAATGGCCCAGTGCGCCGCGGGCTGCTTCCGACAGTCCCACTCCGACCGCCGTCTGGGGCGTGGCGCCGTTTCGAAGCGAAGGTTGCCCGGGGCGCAGTTGACTGAGCCAACCGTTCATGGCCAGGGCGATCTTCTGGGCTTCCAGGACGCGTGCTCGCAGGCGGTCCATCACCGAAATGCCCACGCGGTAGTCGCCGTTGACCCACATCCGAGCCAGCGGCCCCGTTTCGTACACGGTCCGCAAATAGCGTGGCGATTTGATCCACGAGTAAGCCCCCGCCTTGTCCACCTGGGGCGTCGTCGTGCCTTGGGAGGGATGGCGGTTGCCGTCCGTTGCCGCATAGTAGGAACTGCGCACGTACTCGGAAATCTGGGCGGGATCCACGGCACCCAGTCCCCCGCTGGTCCACCGGCCGCGCCGCAGCAGTTTTGTCGTGCCCGCCGCGTTCTCGTCGAAGACCCCGAACGCCAGCAGATTGCCGCTGCCGCGGCCAATCTTCGCGTACGCGGAAAACGTGCTGGCCAGCAGTTCCACATCGGGAAGCATCGTGGAGTTGATAAAGGCGGTCACCTGCTGGAGGATCGTCTTGAATTCACTGATTCTGCCCGCCGTTACCTCCGCGGAACACCCGCCCGGCACGAACACCGGCGGACTGGGCATGCGGCCCCCAAAGATTGCGCCCATCTGATGTGCCAGGCGGCGGATGGTCAGCGCCTGGACATAGTGATTCATGAGCGTGCTGGCGGTCGAGCCGCGGAGCATGTCACCGGCGACGTGCTGAGGCTTCCACGGCGACATGGGCAGGGCGCTGGCGTCGACATAGTCCGGCAGCGCCAAGTGATAGAAGTGCAGCACGTGGGACTGCAAGAAGTTCGCCCCCAGGATCAGATTCCGCACGATGCGGCCGTTGTCGACCGGAGTGATGCCAAACGCCGATTCCAGCGTCATCGAGGCCGTCATTCCGTGCGCGACCGGACACACGCCGCAGATGCGTTGCGTGTAGTGCGGCGCGTCACGAGGCTCACGGCCTTGGAGTATCTTCTCAAATCCGCGAAACATGGTCCCGGAACAGCGGGCGGAAACGACACCGCGGCCCGCTTCTACCGAGGCTTCAATGTCCAGATGGCCCTCGATGCGGGTCAGCGGACCAACTTTAATCGACGTCACCATGAACTCTTCCTTTCGCACAGCTAATTGTATTGGTTTTCGTCCACATCGCGTTTGCCGCAAGAGCGGCGACGCCAGCCACCGGACACGTCAGTCCGGCCTGCATTTCAATCGTCGGCCTCACCATCCGCTTTCTCGGAGTAGAAGGGCGACATCGCATCGGGGAAACCGGGCTCGGTGCATCCATGACACGGGCTGCCCGACTGCACGCACCAGTTCACTCCGGCCATGGCCGGGCCCCGGCTGTTCCACATGCGAGTAGGACAGTCGCCGCAGGTCTCCGGTCCCCGGCAGCCGTAATCCTTCAGGCAGCGATCTTCATCCTCGCGATAAGGGCATTGCTGGTGAACCTTGGGCTTGAAGAACATCAGCGGCCGGCGTTTGGAATCCAGCGCCGGAGCTTGGCCATATTTCAAGAGATGAGCGATCGTCCCCACGATCCAGTCGGGATGCGTCGGGCAACCGGGAATGTTGATGACCCGGGTCGTTCCCACGACCGCTCCCAGCGAGCGCGCTAGGGTCGGATTGGGCGCTCCAGCCGCCACGCCACCATACGCGGCGCAGGTGCCGACCGCGATCACGAATCCCGCTTTGCTGGCGAAATCCTTGACCCCCTGGAGAGCCGTCGTTCCTGGCCAGAGGTAGCACTGCTTGCCCTGACTCAGCGTGGGAATCGCGCCCTCGACCACCAGGACATAACCTGTCGTTCCCTGAGCGGCCTTCGCGACAGCGATGGCGTCGCTGCCGGAGGCCGACATCAACGTCGAGTGGTACTTGAGCGAAATCGTCTTCGTCAGCAGGTCCGCGGCACTCGCCAGGCAAATACTGTTTAGCAGCGAGACGGAACAGCCGCTGCAAGTTTGCGCCTGAAGCCAGATGACAGGCGGGGGGCCGCTCGTCGCCGCGGCCCAGGCCTCAGGCAAATTGCCACAACCGAACGCGGCGGCCAAAGCGGACGACGCCGTCATGAAATCGCGACGTGTGAGTTCCATAAGCTACTCCCTCATTCTGTTTTGAAAAGGACTGTGCAGTCGGGGCGGCCGACATCCACGCCGCCACCCAAGATGGGATCGAACGAGCCCATACCGGAATCGAAAAGCAGGGAACACCGACGAGACCGATTTCGATGCCAAATCTCGGTACCCGCTGAGTGAAAACTATCAACACCTGCGTCCGCGTGCTTGGCCTCGACCGGCCTAAGAGAGGCTTGAACAAACGCTCCATATCACGTGAATATATTGATCCAGCGACCAATGTCGAACGGAGCAGACCGGAGCAGATTACCCTCCGTCGGCAAAGAGACAGTTTTCCAATAGACGTAACCGTAGTTACCCCCTGTGCCGAACCGTATCAGCCCCTCTGCGAGATGCCCGTCATTGAGAGCCTCCGCCGTGTTGCGAACTGCCTCCGCGGCGGCATCGAAGCATATCCCGGCGTGGAGAAAAGGATTGTCGATCTTGCGGAGCCAGTGAACTCGCTCAAAGGCATCAAGGATTCGGCGCTGGTTCGGGGCCGGCCGTCGGAACTGCTTGACGAGTCGTCCCGCAAAGTACAGGCGGCCTGCACTGACATTCCAATGGGGCGTCTCCGGCTCATCCCAGCCAGCCGAACCAGAACTCAGCCGGTCGACAATCCGCGTTAGTAAATCGGGGGTCACGGAGGGGTGCCAGCGTCCGAAAACCTCGTACAACTCGGACGAGTTCACCTTGCCCTGGCGCAGTCTCAGGTAAGCCTTGACGGCGCTGCCCAAGGCCGCCTCTACCCCGCTTGCGGAGTGCCCGGAAAACATCTTCCGAAATCCTCAACTGAAAACCGGCTGTGGACACCTCGGCCCCGGGGGAACCATCCGATCAGAAGACGCGCAATCGCTCCGTCCCCGGACGCCCCGGATACGTGAATGCCCAGCGCTGAGCAGCTTGGGACCAGAGCGTTGCCCTTGTTGCGTCCAGGCATACCGTCACCCGACATGTCTACGAGTCACTAACGGAAAAGCTTGAGTCCAGCGCGCGCTGATTCTTGCACGAAATCCAGGACGGTGACCCCAGGAGCGGCCGGGCAGTTTGCTTTGCCACGGTCCGAGAAACGGCTTCGGAGCGCGGGCGGAGTTCAACTCCATTCGCAACTGCCCGTTTACAACAGATCCGCCTCCGGCAGCGATAAGCAATCTCCGGCTCATCGGTGTTGGGCCCGCGCTGTCAAGAACCGGAAGCCGACAAGCATCGCAAGCCCTGCACTGACGGACGCCGAACGCCCGATATGTTATTGATGAACAGGTCAACAACATGCTGTCAGCTACCGCACAACACGCAATTCGGGCCTTGGCACGGTTGGCCCAAGTGCCACCAGGCGAGTCGATACTGGGACGCGAGTTGGCGGCGGCGGCGGCGGTGCCGGCGAACTTCCTGGCCAGGATCCTGTTGACCTTGCGGAATGCCGGAGTCGTCGACGCAACCCGTGGTTCCGGGGGTGGCTATCGGCTGCTGAAGCCTTCGGACCAGATCACGCTGATGGAGGTCGCGGAACTGTTCGAGGGCGTTCATGCCCTCCCGGGCTGTTTTCTGGGCGAAAAGCACGCCTGCAGCGATCAGGACGCCTGTGTGGCTCATCGGGGCTGGAAGGCAGTCTGCAACGCCTATCTCGACTCCATGACCACCACCACGATCGCCGACCTCGGCTCGCCGAAAGGCCACTCTCGACCTCGCCGGACCAGGATCTCTCCGTAACGCCCCGCCCCGGCGCAGGTCCGGGACTTCTTGTAGCGGGACTTCTTGACTTGGCCGGCCCGCCGCATATATTCATTCTGGAGCGACATGTCAACAATATCGCTGCACGCCGCAATTGGGCCACGCGGGCGTGCGGTGGGCGGTTCGGGAGGCTGGCGGCAGCGGTATGAGTTCCTTCTCCTGTCCTCATTACGACGACGCGCACGACACGTGTCAACGGGTCGGCGACCTGTGCGTGCCGGGGCGGCCGGGGTGCGTACTGTTCACGAACTCGGTGTTCGCCGTGCCCTGGGAAGAGCGTCTGGCCGCCAAGCGGTTGGAGCGTGGTCAGGATGTACCGGAGGGCGTCCGAGTCAATCGCTCCCGTGACACGCCGTGACGGCACGTGCAACCGTCGGCTTCGTCGGACGAAGTTGCTCAACAGTCCTGCAATGCCGGTCCCGTCTAGACTCTGCAGTTTCCTGCCTCTGGGCCACACCAACACTGCACCGATGTAGGGATGCAGCGCCGTTCTACCGCAGCCATTGGATTCCGTCCCGGGTGGCGCGCAGCCGCTTGGCACGAATGCTCGAGCCGGCGCCTTCTTCGTAGTATACGACCAGCACGCTGCCGTCGCTCAGGTTGACCAGCGACGGGTAGGCGCCGCCCACGTCGTCGATCGGGACGTTTTCGCTCCACGTGCGGCACTCGTCCAGGCTGTAGTGCAAACTGGTGTTGGGCACGCGATGCGCCAGGAGGATGACGTCATCCTTGGTTCGCAGCAAATAGGGACAGTGCCCGGGAAAACCCATCGGCTTGGAGATAGTCCACGTCTGCCCGCGATCCGATGACGTCGCGTACGACATTTGCGGCCGCTGCGCGGCGTACAGCGTGCCGTCGCGGAGTTCGAGTACATCCGTCTCGGCGTCCAGGCGAATGCCGCCGTTGTCGATGTCGACTTCCGGTCCCCAGGTCCGCCCGCCGTCGTCGCTGGACACGACCGCGCCATGCGCCGTGCCGTTGCGCTCAGCGTACAGGCCCAGAATCAGCCGCCCGGTGGACAGTTCGCGGATCGGCGAGCTGCAGTAATAATTCTCCGAGATTTGCGCGGGCGCCGACCACGTCCGGCCGGAATCGTCCGAGGTCACCAGCCACGAACCCAAGCCGTCCCACGGCGGCGAGGCGGCAGGGTTCTTGCGCAGCGAGAAGAAGTTGCAGACCAGCCGACCACTTTTCAGTTGCACGATCGACGGATCGCGATCATCGTCCGGGCCGTCGAACAGTACGGTGGCTGGCGACCAGGTGCGTCCTTCGTCCGCCGACGTGCAGTAGCAGATGCGGCCGCCCCGGGGCAGTTGTCCATTCGGCATGGCGACATGGCCATAGCCCGCATAGAACACGCACATCAGCCGCCCGTCGCTCAAGCGGCAGACATCCGGGAACGCTTCGTAGCCGCCGGCGCCGGCGTCCTCGCACACGAGGACGAAGTTGGGGGCGGGAATGACGAAGTCCGTGGTCGGTTCCAAACGCTGGCCCGTGACCGTGATGTCCTTGATGTGGGCCAAGCCCTGGTTGGCATAGAAGCCGATCCGGCCACGGCCCAGTGCGCTGTCGGTGGCTTCGTACAGGACCTTGCCATTCAGGCTGACTCGCAACGTGTTGCCGCTGCATTCCAGCTGGCCTTCGTGCCACTGCCCGGCGGGCTTGTCCAGCCCGCCGACCCGCTTGATTTCGTTCCATTCCACATCGGAACTGTGCCGCACCAGAATCGCCTGGCCACGGTCAAAGTGGACGTAGTAATAACTTCGGCCATCCGCCGCCCGGACTACGAACCCGCACGCGAGCACGCCTTCCGTCTGCGGTTCCACCAGGAACTTGGCTCGCAAAGTCACATCGGTCCACTCGGCCGGCGTGAAGAACGCACGCGACATGCGCTTCCGACCGTCCAGTACCAGTTCCCCGTCGGCCAGTCGGGCAGACGCCTGATCGATGACCCATTGGCGGCCGGCATCGGCCGAGGCCAAGTCAAGTTTCCACTCGTCGCCGCAAGTGATTCCAGCCCCAAACGGCACCAACAACATCCCCAGCACGAACCAACCGCACTTCGTCATAGCACGTCCCCCACTTCAGGCTCACGCTTTTCAAACTCAGCGACTTAGCGACTCAGCGACTTCTTCACTTCGATGCACCGCGGATCATCGTTCCGCGGGCTATTGACATAAGTCTCGACCGGATCCGCCCGCAACTCCGGGCCCTCGAACGGCCGGAGCAGGGCGGCCAGACGGTTCGCATCCTGGAATTGCGGATCCAGCCACAGGTCATGATCGGCGGGCGACAGGATCACGGGCATCCGATCGTGAATCGGCTGCGTTACCTGGTTCGCCTGCGTCGTGATGATGGTGCAAGTCTGGAGCGGCTGGCTGGCGGCCGGATTCACCCAGCTTTCCCACAGGCCGGCCATCGCGAACGGCCGGTCGTCGTCCAGGTGCAGGTAAAATGGTTGCTTGCCGGAGTCTGTCTTTTGCCATTCAAAATACCCATCAGCGGGGATCAGGCAACGGCGGCGGCGAAAAGCGGTGCGAAACGACGGCTTGTCGGCGATCGTCTCGGCGCGGGCATTGATCATTCGATTGCCGATCGACGCGTCTTTGGCCCAAGAGGGCACCAAGCCCCAGCGAACCATCTGCCAGTGCCTGCCAGCGACTTCCGGCAGGATCCGAATGATGGCCACCGACTGGGTGGGCGCGATATTGTATCGCAGTCCGAGTTCGGCAGGCGGTTCACCGCCAAATTGCTCGGCCAACGCAGCGGTGCGAGTCCGTAAGGTAAAGCGTCCGCACATCGGATCTTCTCGATTTCAGAGGCGTTCGAGCGTTTCCAGCGAAAACCCAACTCAAGTTACCGTAAAGACTAAGCATCTCTGGCCGGCAAACAAGTCCAGGTGCCAAATTGCGTTCGGCCTGGATGTTGCTACACTGGGGCACCTTGCGTGAGGTTCTGCCAATTTTGAACCAAATGCTGGCAGATTCCGTAACAGGACGTTTAATCGGCCTGCCATTCTGGCCGAGCTTCCTACCGAACTTCCCCCCCCGATTCTGACTTGGCGAAACCATGATTAACAAGGTGGACAGCCAACCGATGATCGAGGCCGTTGGCCTCTCGAAGTTTTATGGCCCGTTTGCGGCTTGCCGCGACGTGTCGTTCAGTGTGCACGAAGGAGAGTTGGTGGCCTTTCTGGGCCCCAACGGCGCCGGCAAGAGCACGACGATGAAGCTGCTGACCGGCTACGTCGCCCCTTCCGAAGGCATCGCCCGAATCGCCGGACACAATATGGCGGTCGACCGACTGGCGGGCTCCGAACGCCTGGGATACCTGCCTGAAAACGGGCCTCTGTACCCGGATATGACTCCGCACAGCCTGCTCGAGTTCTTTGCGGACGCCCGGGGAATGTCCCGCGAGCGGCGGCAGGCGAGGATCGAGGCGGTGGTCGAGTTGTGCATGCTGGGCAGCGTGTTCCACAAGCCGATCTCCAAGCTGTCCAAGGGGTATCGTCAGCGTCTGGGCATGGCCCAGGCACTGCTTCACGAGCCGGATGTTTTGATCATGGACGAACCGACGGCGGGGTTGGATCCGAACCAGATCCGCGAAGTCCGGCGGACGATGGAGCGGTTGCGAGACGACGAGAAAAAGACCATTCTGCTGTCGACGCACATCTTGCAGGAGGTCGAGGCGATGGCCAGTCGCGTGATCCTGATTAACGAAGGCCGCCTGGTGCACGATGGAGCGGTCGCGGACCTGTTACACGACAAAGGTGGCTTGGACGGGGCGTTCAAGCGGTTGACGGCGGCCGAGGCCGCACTGGTCTAGTCGCGGCCTTCGTTTGAGGCTGGATCGGCCCGATCTGCATCTTGGCTTTTAACTCGGTTGAGAGAAGTAGCTATGTTCCTGAACTCCCTCCTTTCCCTTTTGCTGCTGAACGCGATCTTCCTGGTAGTTCTGGCGATCGTGATCGCGCCGCTGTGCATCATGAAGCGAGCGGCCTGGGCGGTGCTGAAGCGGAATTTCATCGGATACTTCAGCAACCCCACGGGTTACGTCTTTCTGTGCTTGTTCGTGCTCTTGACCTCGCTGGCGGCGTTTTGGCCGCACGAGTTTTTCAACGCCAACTTGGCGAACTTGGGGCAGTTGAACAAGTACCTGCCGATGATCATGTTGGTGTTCATTCCGGCGATTACGATGGGGATCTGGTCGGACGAACGCCGGCAGGGCACGGATGAATTGCTGCTGACGCTGCCTGCGGCGGACTTTGATATTGTCGTGGGCAAGTACATCGCGGCCGGATCGATCTACACCGCTTCGCTGCTGTTCTCCCAGTTCTGCAATTTCATCGTCTTGGCCTCGCTGACACTGGGCGACTTGGATACCGGGCTGTTTTTTGCCACCTACCTGGGTTACTGGTTCGTCGGCATGGCCATGCTGGCCGTGGGCATGATCGCGTCGTTCTTGACCGGCAATCTGACGGTGGGGTTCATCTTAGGCGCGATGTTCAACGCTCCGCTGGTGTTTGCCGTCAAGGCGGATGTGATCGTGCGCAACACCACGTTGGCCCGCTTGGTATCCGGTTGGAGCATCGGGGCCCAGTTCGACGACTTCGGTCGCGGGGTGGTCAGCCTTTCTTCGGTGGCCTACTTCACCCTGGTAGGTGTGGTGGGGCTGTATCTGAGCATGGTGCTGATCGGCAGCCGGCATTGGTCCGGGGGCCGCGACGGGACGTCGCTGTTGGGGCACTATCTGGTTCGGACCCTGTCGCTGATCGTCATCGTCTTGGGGGTGAACTACGTCTTTGCCAACAGTGACGTGCTGGGCGGAGTGCGTCGCGATCTCACCGTCGGCAAAGTCAGCTCCCTGTCCCCGGACACAAAGCGACTGCTCAAGGAACTGAAGCCGGATCACACGATCCAGATCGATGCCTTTATCAGCGGCCAAGTCCCGGAATTGTACGCCAAGACGCGGGCCGACTTGATTTCCATGCTGAAAGAGTTTCGGGCGACCGCCGAAGGCAACGTCAACGTCCGAATGAACATCCTGGACGAGGGCAGCGAGGATGCGATCGAGTTGACGTCGTTGGCTGAAAAACGCTACGGCATCAAACCGGAAGGTGTGCGGACGCGGACGCGGGGGGCGATCAAGGACGAGGAACTGTTCCTGGCAGCCGCCTTCACGTGCGGGCTGGAAAAGGTCGTCGTGCCGTTCTTTGACTACGGGATTCCCGTCGAGTACGAATTGATCCGCTCAATCTGCACCGTGGCCAAGAAAGAACGCAAGACCGTGGGCATCGTGCGGACCGACGCCCAGTTGTTCGGCGGATTCTCGTTCGCCGGCGGACGCCCGCAGGATATCCCCAAGCAGGAAATCGTGCTCGAATTGGAAAAGCAGTACGATGTCAAGGAGATCGACCCGACCAATCCGATCGAGAAGGACATGTACGACGTCATGCTGGTCGCCCAGCCTTCGTCGCTCAGTCCCGAACAGTTCGATAACGTACTGGAAGCCATCAAGGCGGGCCAGCCGACGGCCGTCTTCGAGGACCCGCGGCCAATCTTCATGGCCGCTCCGGCTACGGGGGAACCCAAAATGCCACCGGGCGGCGGGATGATGTTCCAACAGCAGGGCCCGCAGCCCAAGGGCGAGATTCAGAAGATGTGGAACCTGCTGGGCATCGAGGTGACCGGCGAAACGGGCATGATGGGGATGTATTCGCCCGATATCGTCTGGCAGGAGTTTAATCCTTACTTAAAACTGCAGATCCAGGGCATCCCGGACTCGTGGGTCTTCTGCCGTCGCGAAGCCCCCGGTGGCGAAGAGTCGATCAACGACGAATCGCCGATTACAGCCGGCTTGTCGGAGATCTTCTTCCCCGTGCCGGGCTCGATCAAGCCGGACGCAAACAGCGATCTGAAGTTCACCAAGCTGGTGACGACGGGCGACATGGCTGGGACACTCAGTTACCAGGCCTTCATGGACAATCGTGAAAACCCGTTCCTGCTGAAGGTGGCCCAGGGCGATCGCAAGGGTCCGCAGACCATCGCCGCGCGGATCACCGGCAAGCTGCCGGAGAACAAGTCGATGTCGGACGCCGGCGCGGAAGAGGCCAAGGTCGATGCGAAGGTCGCGGAAACACCCGCCGCGGGCGCCGAGAGCAAGCCGGCCGCCGCTCCGGCGGAAGCGGCCAAGGATGCGGCAGCCAAGGATGCGGCAGCCAAGGATGTTGCAGCCAAGGACGCGGCTGGCGGCAAAGAGCCCGCGAAGCCTGCGGCGGAGGAGCCGAAGGCCCGCAGCCTGGACGTGGTCTACGGGGCGGACATCGACCTGATGATGCCTGCCTTCCTCCGCATCCGGGCTCGTCCCGGCGAGGACGAGGAGATCAGCTGGCAGTTCGAGAACGTC
>CAIYOB010000509.1 GCA_903927685.1 uncultured Planctomycetaceae bacterium | reverse complement strand
GGCCAACCGTAGCGGGCGGCAAGCGATTCGGGCGCGGGTGGTCATTGACGCCACCGACCGGGCCGCCCTGGCACGAGCGGCGGGTGCTGAGACGACGCCCTTTCCGGCGGGCGAATATGAAGTGTCCCGCATGACGATCGGCGACCAGGCCCCGGACTGCGGCGGCCGGGTCGTGAAGCATGAGGAATGGAACCCCAGCCAGGATGTCTTCCAGCTTTCGGGCCAGACCAAGATCACCCCAGCGCTGTTCGAATGCACGTTCACCGTGCCGTTTGCCGACGGCTCGCCACGGTCGTTCGCCGAAGCGGAAAACGCGGCCCGCGACAAAACCTTCACGACGCTGCAACTGGACGCCGCGGACCGGCTGTTCTTCATCCCGCCGGACCACATTCGGGCGGTGAAGTCGGAGGCGGGAGCATGGGCCGGCGCGGCCGCATTCGACCTGGGCTCGCTGCAGCCAGAGCACACGCCTCATCTGTATGTCCTGGGCGCGATGGCGGACGTTCCCCGCGAGGTGGCGGCGGAACTGGTAAAGCCTGCGGCGGCGATCCAAGTGGGGCAGAGACTCGGACGTCAGGCGGCCGAACAGGCGCGTCGCCGCGAGGAATTGGTGGGCGTCCGGTTACGCGGCTCGGCCAGCGGAGCGGCGCAGGATGTGCGCGACGTGCGGGGCACGCTGACAAAACCCTACGCACCGCTTGCGGAAACCGTGGCGTGCGATGCCAGACAACTGCCGGTGCTGGCAACGACAGGACTGATTGTTGCCGGCGGCGGCACGACCGGCGGGCCGGCGGCGGTGGCTGCCGCGCGAAACGGCATCAAGACGCTGGTGTTGGAGTCGCTGTACAAGCTGGGCGGTGTGCAGACGGCGGGAATGATCTGCGGCTACTACTACGGCAACCAGCGCGGGTTCACGAAGGTCATCGACGAGGAGGTCAAGGCCACGGGCCGCTACCGGTCGCAGGCCAAGGCCGAGTGGTACCGTTCGGCAGTCCGCGACAGTGGCGGCGAAGTCTGGTTCGGCTGGATGGCCGTGGGCGCCGTGGTGGAAGGGAAGAAGCTGCGTGGACTGGTCGTCGTCACTCCTGACGGGCAGCGTGGCGTGGTGTTGGCCAAGGCCGTGATCGACGCGACGGGCAATGCCGACGTGGCGGCCGCGGCCGGCGAGGAGACGGAGTTCTACCGCCCGGACGAGTTGATCGATCAGGGCGTCGGCATGGCCGTGATCCGGCTGGGCGCGGGGGGCCACAACAACGATTTTTCGTTCGTGGACGACACGGATGCCTCGGACCTCAGCTTCTTCGCCTTGCGAACCCGGCAGATGACCGAGGCCGGTTGGGACGTCTCGCAACTGGTCAACTCGCGCGAGCGGCGGCGACTGGTGGGCGTGGTTCAGATGACGGCCTTGGACTTCCTGACGGCGCGGACTTTCCCGGATACCATCATCCAGCACCGCAGCCGGTTCGACCTGCACGGCTGGGCCAGCGGTGATTTTTTCTGGACGAAGAATATCCGGACGACGAACCATGTGACGCTCGAGGCCAATGCGCCCTATCGTGCCTTGCTGCCGAAGACGCTCGACGGGCTGCTGGTGGTGGGGATCGGCATGAGCGCTGACCGCGACGCGATGTCGATCTTGCGTATGCAGGCGGACCTGCAGAACCAGGGATTTGCCGCAGCCTATGCGGTGTCGCTGGCCTTGAACGCCGGTTGCGAACTCCGCGACATCCCGGTGCAGAAGCTGCAGCAGCACCTGGTGGCCAGTGGTGTCGTCCCGGAATCGGTCCTGACCGACACGGATTCGTATCCGATTCCGGAGTCGGTGCTGAAGCTGGCCACGCACAACGTGATGTTCGGCTACGAGGGGTTGCCGTTCCTGTTCGCCGACCCGGAGCGGGCGAAGCCCTACCTGCGCGAGAAGTACGCGGAGTTGTCGACCCACAGCAGCGGTCGCGAGGCGGAGGTGAGTCTGGTGTACGCTCACATCCTGGCGGTGTTGGGCGATCCGGTGGGTGAGGATGAGTTGATCGCGTGGGTCCAGGCGAACGCTTGGGAGGCCAAATGGAAGGCCGGCTTGGACGCCGGCGGCAACCGCATGGAAGCGTACCTGTTGGCGTTGGCGCGGGCGAACTCGAAAAAGGCCGCGCCCGTGATCGCCGAGAAGATCCGCGATCTGGCGGCGGCGGGTAAAACCCCGTCCACGGGCCATTGCCGGATCGCAGCCCTGGTATGCCAGTCGCTCGGCGAGCCCGTGCTGGCCGACCCGCTGGCGGCTTTGCTGGACGCTCCGAACGTGGCCGGTCACGCGCTGCGGTTCGGGCCGGAAATTCCGCCCGTCCCCGGATACACCAGCCGCAGCAATTACAGCCAGCAGGAGAAGGACGACGTCATCCGTGAGATCAACCTGGCGGCGGCCCTCTATCGATTGGGCGATCAGGCCGGCAAGGGCGCGGCAATCCTCAACGCCTATGCCGAGGATCCGCGTGGATTCTGTGCCAACTACGCGCGCCGCGTACTGGCCGCACGAGTGCCGTGAGTGGGAAGCTCCTGTGGAGGTGGCCGCCGGTGCTGGTCACGATCGTCGTGGCCGGCAGCTTCCTGGTTTGCATCGAGCATGTGGTCCGCGTGGGAGATTTCCACGACCGGCAGCTATTGTCGCACGTCTTGCCACTGCCCGGCGCTGCCGGCTTCCAGGCACGCGACCCGTTTTTGCAGGTAGAACAGGTCGGCGCGGCACCAGGGCAGGTCGACGTGAGCGGCCAGTTGATCCTGCGGCTCGGGCAAGATCAGGGCTCGGGCGGCGAAGATCTCGGCGGACATCGTGGGCAGGGAGACCGTCACCAACCAGCCGGCCAAACGCTCGTCCAGGCACTAGAGCACAACCACGGTGAGTTTCTCTCGCTGTATGCGGACTTGCCGCGGCCGTCGGCGGCCCCGCGGGCGGTGGTACTGCTGCGGGATTCTCACACCCAGATTGTCGAGCTGGGCCGGCACCATTGCCGCAAAACGGCCCCGCGCTGTGCCCACCGCGGCCTGCCCGGCTGGACCGACATCGCCGGGCATTTTGGATTCTGCGCGGAACACTGTGCCAACAACGGCTGCCAGCGGTGTCCGTTGGCGGGACGGTGCGACTGGGCCCAGTCGCAGGCGGCCACGCCGGGCTGACGATCAGGGCGACTTCTTGGCACTGCCCTCGACCTTCTTGCCGTGTTCAACCTTTTTCCAATAGGTTTCGAACGCCCCTTCGGCGTGGAAATCGGGGCTGTTGTCGTAGTCGTGGCACTCCTGGCACTTCTTTTCGGCATCTTCCAGCCGCAAGCGGACCTCCGCGCGATACTGGTCGATCTGTTCCTGGCTGGGTTTGTCATCGCCGTTCTCGGCGGTGACGTGCGCCGAGCCGGGGCCGTGGCACGACTCGCAGCCGACGTTGTGCATCAAGGGGGTCTCGTCCAGGCCGAGGTAGCCCGAGACATAGGGGAAATGTTTCTGCGAGTTCCAGCCGACCACGTGACAGCTGATGCATTCCGGGTCGAAATGCCGAGGGACCTCGCTCCGTTCGCCGGGATGGACCAAGGAATCCAAGGCGTGGCCGTGGCCCGTCTTCTCCCAAATGGCATAGTCCCCGTCGTGGCACTCTTCGCAGGCGTCCGAGCCTACGAACTGGCGATCGGTCGGATACGGGATCGGCTTGACGCCCAAGCCTTCCAGGCCGGCGGCCTTCAACTGGTCCTGATACGAGGCCAGCAACTGCAACATCTCCGGGGCGTCGGGAAAACGGTCGTCCAGCGGCACCCGCTGGTAGCGGAACGGCTGGTTGGGATCAGCGAACACCCCGACCACACCAACGTACATACCCTTGGTCCCGACCTGGACCATGAGCGACTCGGTGCCGGCGATTTTCTCGGCTTCAAACGTCGGTTCCCCGGCCCCGCCGGCGGTGACAACGACCTGGAAATGCGGAACCGCCTGGGCCAGCCGCGCGGACTCTTCGAGCGAAGTGTGGGCCAGCAAGACATGCAAATCGCAGTTCTGTTTCGCCAACTCGGCCCAGACTTCGCGCAGGGCTGATTCCGGCGGTTGCTCAAGGATCTCGTCGCTGGTCACCTTGGTCAACTCGTCGGCGCCCAGCACGGCGGTCACGCCGATCTTCTTGCCGCCCGCCTCGATCACGTGGAAGCGAGGCGTCAGTCCGCGGTCGATGATCGCCGCGTTGGCACAGACAAAGGGCGTCCCCGTGCTGCCCTCGTCGGCAGTGATCGCAATCAACTCGCCGGCCGACAGCCGCAAATCGTCGGGGCCGAAGCCGATCGCCCGGTAGTGCATCTTCTCGAGTCCTTCGGCCGTAATCTGAAACATGATCTCCGGCTGGCGGCCGAAGCGGCGGACCTGGTTGCCCACATCCAGGGCGACGAGGTCCCAGCCCTGTTTCAGCAACTGCTGCTGGCACGTGTAGCGGCGGACGAGTCCGCCTTTCTGATTGGTCAAGCCAGAGCAACCGCAGGGCTCGATGTACCCGTGTTGTTGGCCGGTGACGAACAAGGCGACGGACGGTTTGGGCCAGCCGACAAACAGGGGCTCGTGACGGGGGGGCGGCGCGGAGTCTGTCGCCGCAGCAGGCTTCGCCGCAGCAGGCTTCGCCGCCGCGGGCGGGGACGCCGCGGGCGGGGACGCAACGGGCGGGGACGCAGCGGGCTGGGACGCAGCGGGCGCGGGTTGGGCCGGCGTGGGCACCGCGGGTTCCGGCGCTGGCAACGTGGTTGTCGGTTCGGCGTGGTTGTCGTCCATCGGGGGCGGCGCCGCGACGGGCACCGTGGACGGCGCCGCCTCAGGCGGTGCCGGTTCCGCAGCCGGTTGGCCGTTGCAGCCCAGGCCGGCCGACAGCAAACAGGCCAGCACGAGAGCGGTGGTTCGTGCGGACTGGGGCGGACAACGAAGTTTCTTCATGGCGGCTCCCTCCCTGAAGTCCCACGTATCATTCGACGGCAAACTTCACGCTGATGGGGATTTCTTTGACCGTGGGGTGGGTTGATTCCAGGACGATTTTTCCGTACTTGGCCTGGTCCGAGCCCAGGCGGTTCACCAGTCGCGATTCCGGCGGGATCTTGATTACCAAGGGGTACAGCCGGATTGCGCCGGCATTGATTTCCTGGGCTTCACCCAAGGAAACCTGCAAGACGTCGGCCGGGTCAACTTCGCGTACCTGCAGCGTCACATCCTTCCGGTAGGGGCCTTTGATCAAGACGCGCAAGGTCACATCGACTCCCCGGTCGCGTTTGACGACCCCCAACATCAAGATGCTGTGCCTCTCGACAAACTGGCTGGGCCCGACGATCGAGATGTCGCTGACGACTGTCCCGCTGATCTGCAGATCCACTTGCGGCATCTCGACGACGTTGGTCTTCAACTGAATTGTCTGGTTTATCGGCCCCAGAGGCAAGCCGGGTTTTACGGCCAGCGTGCCTGTCAGGCCGATGTTCGCCCCCGGCTTGTCGCGCAATTCGTCGGCCGGTGTGGGCTTCCAGTCGAGGGTGAAAAAGGACGCCGTGTGCTGGTCCGTGAACTCCTGCGACAGGACTTGCAGGTCCTTGACCTTGAATCCAATCAGGTGCACGTTGGCCGTCGTCCCGTCGTTGGCCGAGACGTTGCTGAGGACCAGGTCGGGAGGCTCCAACCGCACCAGATCCGTCACGGTGCCATGCACGGTCAAGGACACGGTCGGCCGGCGAGGATCGTTGGTGTGAATCTCGGCCGTCTGCCGAAACTGCTCGCCCAACGTAATCAACTTCCAATCCAATCGCACTTCGGCCGTCCCGCCCGGCGGCACATCGCCCGTTTTGAGTTCGCTGAGCGTGCACTTGCAGGTGGTCGTGCCTTTCTCCAACTTCAGCGGCTCGTCGCCGTCATTGCGGAACACAAAGGTGTGGTTCATGGTCCCGTTGCGCTGGCCAACGCCGAATTCGAACTCGGTTCCATCGACCACCGTCGCCTTGGGCCCCGCCTTGGCCAAGCCGATCCCGGGAACCGCCCCCGCCGACTGATTGTGCGGCTCGAATTGATTCGCCACGTTGGCGAACTCCAACCAGGCACTGGCCGCACCGGCCGCCATGCCGACAAGTACCATGCCTATCGTCAAAATCCAAAGCTTCATCGGAGGTCTCTGTGCACTATTCGCGTGTTGCTGCTGGGATGCGTGGCCCTGGGCGATGCCGAAGTGAACCATCAACGGGTGCTATTAATTACGCAATCGCCGGGTGGTTTGTTCGGCATTTTCCCGCTGGCCTGCGGAGTCGCCCACCGGATCGTAAAGTCTTACCCGGTCAAGCTTTTTCTCGCGATGGGGATTGAGGCTGTCCAATCGCAACGCCTCGGTGGCTTCACCGCCAGCCGCCGTTGGGTTGCCGGCCAGGTGATGACACCAGGCCAACTGGGCGTGGCCCAAGGCGTGATTGGGATAGAGTCTAACCCAATGAGCGTAGGCGTCCAGGGCCTCGTTCAAATGGCGGCGTTCTCCCCAGCGGGCGAACAATGCCAGCCGCCAGTCGCCCAGCTGTTTGTACAATCCCGGGGAGTGCGCGGCTCGCCGCAGCGATTGGGCCACAGCCAACTCGAAACGGGACAAGGAATCCGCATCGCGATTGTCGAGGGCCGCTTGGTGGTAAAGTCCCGCCAAGTTGGTCCACGGTTCCGCCGAGTAGCCGTCGGCCGCCGTAGCCTCCAGAAACGCGGCTTCCGCTTCGTTCAGCCGCTGCCCTCGCGTCAACGCCAGGCCCTCGTCCAGTTTCGCCCGGCAACGCAGTACGGGCGAGTACATCGTGAGGAACGCGCCGAGGACCAGCAGTCCCGCTGTCGCCGCCAGAACGCTCGCTGCGATCCTCCCCAGGCGACGCACTGGCGGGGACGCGGACGCCGCGCTGCTGACGAGGGCCAGCAGCAGCCACCAACTGGGCGCGACCCCCGCAAAGCCGATCCCGCCCGCGGCCAACAGGTTGACTGTCAGCACCAGCAGCGCAATCGCGGGCACCGCCGACGGCATTGAGCCTGCCTTGGCCCAAGGGTGCAACGCGGCGATGGTTGCGGCGGCAGCCGGCAGGCCCAGCAGAAACAAGACGGGTTCCGGCGACATGCCGAAGACAAACCCCGTCCAGCTGCCGATGGCCACACCCGCCAACGCGCCCAGGTAAAGCCCCCGGATCTGGATCCGCGTCTCGCTCGCGTCGGGCGGCAAATCGCCAGGCACGTCCAGAGTGGACGGATTTTGCTGTCCGGACGGTGGCTGGACGTCCGTGCCGCCATGCTCCGCCCCGAATGCGTGCCGCCGCCGTCCATGCCAGGCGACGAGGGCCAACAGGACGAGGAACGTCAGCAACGCCGGCAGGCCGGCGGTCGCGGCGACTTCAAAGAACAGGTTATGGGGATCCGCGATCGATTCGCTGGCTTCCGGCAGCTTGTAGGCCGTGTAGTACTGTTGAAAGTTCCCCGGTCCACAACCGAACCACGGGCAGTCGGCGATCATGGCGGCCGTCGCCTGCCAATACTGAAACCGGTACAGCAGGGATTTGGGCGTCTCGGTGAACACCAGCCGGTCCCAGGCTCCCGCCAACACGGCCGCAGCCAGCAATCCCAGGGCCAGGGCCGCGCCCGCGATGATCCGCCAGGTGAGCCAGCGGCGTACCGGCCACCGCGATGCGGCCAACAGGCCGCTGCCCAGGCCGACCGCCAACAGTGCCGAGCGGCTCTTGGTCAGCAACAGGCAGAAACCGAGGACCAGGACCGCCGCCGCGGCCGCCAGGGCCACCCGGCCCGCTCGTTTCGCCAACTCCGACGCCTGCCCGACGGCGGAGGGCGGGTCCGCGTGCCCCAGCCCGGTTCGCCCCGTCGCCGCCCAGGCCGTGATTCCGATCCCGGCGGCAACGACGAGCCAGGGGGCGAGAAAGCCGGCCAGGGAATTCGCCAGGGCAAAGGTCCCCAACGGCTCGGTGCTGTTCAGCCGATCCTCGAACAATTTGCGGTCCGGCGAGCCGGGCGCCGGATCGACACCCGCCTCGCGGAGCATCGCCTCCGGGTTGCGGGCAAACTCGGCACGCGTCCGTGGCAGGCTGTAGAAGTACTGGTAATACGCAACGCTCGCCAGGCAGACCGCCAGCCCGATCATCACGGAAGTGGCCGCTCGCTGAGCGGCCGCCGCTCGCAGGCACTGCCGTGCCAACAGACAGAAGACTCCCAGTGCGATCCATTGCCAGGCCATGTTGATCGTCGCCCGCGCACAGCCGTACCCACCCATGACCAAGGCGCTGACGGCTACCAGGACCACGAGCAGTCCCGCCAGGGCATCGACCGCATCCCAGCGAACGGCCTCCCAGCCTTGCAGCGACACCGCCGCGAGCCAGCCGGCGGCGAGCATCAGCACGACCATGATCCAGTTCACGCCCACGCCGAGTTCCGCCGTGCTTTCGCTGGGGACCAGCGGGGTGGAGACCAACACTGCCGACAGGCCGCCCACAGCGAGCGCAGAGAGAACGGGCGGAGTCCTGCCCGCTTCTGGCCGGAGCGGCGGACGGATGGGCGTCCTCGCCTTGCCGGCTTCGCGTTTTGCCATAGGGTCTCCTCGGTTCGACTGCCCGGCTGCCACCGTTCAGGAGCCGGGGATTCTGCGACAGCGGCGCAATGGTAACCCGAAGCGTCAGCGAGGGCAACTCGTTGACAGAGGGCAACTCGTTGACACATCCGGATCTGCCACCCTCCGATCCAGGCCCAGCCAAGGATTCCCTGCTTTCCATCGGCGCCAAAACACGCCGTTTATGGTAAGATAGAGAAGACGGGGCAGGTTCGTATTGTGGCTTGGAGGCCGATCTGCTACTGTATGGGCACGTAGGGGAGGAACTCTCATGGTGCTACACGCCCCTGAAGCCACGCTGGCAATCGAGGAAGGCAACGGAAGCGATTTCCGCTGTTGCGTATGCGGCGAAGTGCTGCCGTATCATCCCGCGTTCTGCGTTGACCCCGACTGTCCGCATTGCGGCTCGGCGCTCTGGTGCTTTCAGCGCGACCACAGCGATTCGATCATCCTGGAAGTGCTGGCAGGACGCACGCCCTCGCTGGACGACATCGACTGCCTGACGCGGACCCTGTTTCGCTCGTACCACGAGCCGCAGGTGACGGTGGACCTGTCCGCTTTGGATATCGTCAACAGCGCGCTGGTCGCCATGCTCGTTCTCTTGAACAAACGGCTCCGCGCCGCGGGAGGCACACTACGCCTGTGCGGACTGAATCCCGTCATCCGAGAGATCTTTTCCCGGTTCAAGCTGAACACGCTGTTCGAGATCGAAGAGGACGCGTGCGTTTAACGCCAAGCCGAATTGGGGAAGTTATTTCGTGAGCGCTGAGATTCCGGGGGTTCGCGGCCCTCGACCCGGGCCACCCGTCTCAGGCTGGCGGACTGGGAGCCGCGGCCGGTTGCGGCTTGAAGATCACGGCAGCCAGCGGCGGCAGGGCGACTTCGATCGAATACGGACGACCGTGGCACTTGATCGGCTCCGCGAGCCGGCCCGGGAAATTGCCCAGGTTGCTGCCGCCGTAATGCGTGGAATCGCTGTTGAACACTTCCGCGTACCAGCCGCCTTCCGGCACGCCGATGCGATGCTGCAGGCGGGGTGACGGCGTAAAGTTCAGGCAGACGACGATGAAATCGTGCGGGTCTTTGCCCCGGCGCAGATAGGCCAGCGTGCTCTCCTGGTGGTTGTGGCAATCGATCCACTCGAAACCACGTCCCTGAAAGTCGTACTCGAACAACGCCGGCTCGGTCTGCAGCAGGCGATTCAAGTCGGCCAGGCATTTCTGGACGCCGCGGTGGGTGGGCAGTTCGAGCAGGTCCCATTGCAGATTGCCGTCGCAATCCCATTCGTGCCACTGGCCCCACTCGCCGCCCATAAACACCAGCTTCTTGCCGGGATGCGTCCACATATAGCTGTACAGCAGCCGCAAGTTGGCGAACTTCTGCCACCAGTCGCCGGGCATTTGGTTCAGCAGCGAACGTTTGCCGTGGACCACTTCGTCGTGCGAAAGCGGCAGGACGAAGTTTTCGTGAAAGGCGTACAGCAGGCTGAACGTGATGTCGTTGTGGTGGTAGCTGCGATGGATGGGATCGTGCTGCAGGTACCGCCGCGTGTCGTTCATCCAACCCATGTTCCATTTCAGGCTGAACCCCAGCCCGCCCACGTACGTCGGCCGCGACACGCTCGGCCAGGCGGTCGATTCTTCGGCGATCGTCAGCACCCCCGGAAACTGCACATGGGACTGCTTGTTGAATTCCTTCAAGAACTCGATCGCCGCCAGATTCTCGCGGCCCCCGAATTCATTCGGAATCCACTCGCCTTCGGGCCGGCTGTAGTCCAGGTACAGCAGCGACGCGACGGCGTCGACCCGCAGTCCGTCGATATGGAACTTGTCCAGCCAGAACAGGGCGTTAGAAATCAGGAAGTTGCTGACTTCGTGCCGGCCGTAATTGAAAATCTTCGTGCCCCAGTCGCGGTGTTCGCCCTGCCGCGGATCGGCGTGTTCGTACAGCGCCGTCCCGTCGAAATTGACCAGGCCGTGACCGTCGCGGGGAAAATGCGCCGGCACCCAGTCCAGGATCACACCGATCCCGTGCTGGTGGCACAGGTCGACGAAGTACATCAGGTCCTGAGGCGAACCGTAGCGGGCGGTCGCCGCGAAATAGCCTACCGTCTGGTAGCCCCAACTGCCCGTGAAGGGGTGCTCGCTGACCGGCAGCAATTCGACGTGGGTAAAGCCCAGCTCGCGGCAGTAGTCCACCAGCTGGTGGGCCAGTTCGCGGTAACTCAACCAGTGCCCCGGTCCCTCGGTGGGCCGGCGCCAGCTGCCCAAATGAACTTCGTAGAACGACAGCGGCTGTTCCAGCCAGTTCACCTGCGGCCGCCGCGTCATCCACTCGGCGTCGTGCCAGCGATAGCGGTCCAGGTTGGTGACGATGCTGGCCGTCTTGGGTGGGCACTCCGCGGCGAACCCGATGGGGTCGGATTTCTCAAACGTCTCGTGTCCGCTGCGGACCACGTACTTGTACTTCTCGCCCTCGCCCAGCCCGGGGATGAACACCTCCCAGAAACCGCTGGGGATGTGCTTGTACATCGGATGCCGCTGGCCGTCCCAGTCGTTGAAGTCGCCGACGACACTGACCTCGGTCGCGTTCGGGGCCCAGACGGCAAAGTTGACGCCTTCCAGGCCGTCCACCTTGCGCAGTTGGGCACCGAGTTTGTGGTACAGCCGCCAATGTTGGCCCTGATTGAGCAGGTAGCGGTCGAAGTCGGACAGGAGCCAGGGGTGTCTTTGCGGTTCTTGCATGGTTGTTCTCCAATCCCCTATGATGAATGGTTGGACCGAAATCCGCAACCCGTACCGGCGCAAGGCGTACCGGCGGACGACCTGCCGCGCATCCTTCGCCCGCCCGCTCAACGACCCTTTTGTCAAGCTGCCAGGGGGGCGACCCGGACCCGCAGGATGGTCTCCGCCGTGACGCCGTAGGGCCCCTGCAGCACTTCTTCGCCCCGGGGCCCAATCACCAGGGAACAGCCGATGGCCTGGCGGCCGGCCCAGGGGCCGGCGGTCAGCCAGCCGACGTTGCTCGCGCCGGCGATCCAGAGCGCGAACTCGCGGGCCACGGGAATGTAGGAACGCCGCCACAACTCGCCGTAGGGCTCCGCCGCGTTGTCGTGGTCGGCGGGGACCGCCCAGGCGCAAGGCGACAAAATCACTTCCGCCCCCAGTTGCCCGAGCGCGCGGCTCAGCACCAGACCGTCGGCAAAGCCGTCGGCGCAGATCATCAGGCCCCACGTCCCGAATTCCGTCGGGCAGACATTCAGGCGATCGCCGCGGTCATAGAACGGGCGCCCGATCTCCAACTCGTTGACCTTGCGGTGTTTGACGAGGACCTGTCCCTGCCGATCGATCAGCACTGCCGAATTGAAGACGCGGTCGCCGTCCCGTTCGGTCAAACCGGCGCAGACGTACACGCCGTGCTGCCGCGCCGCGGCGGCCAGGCGCCGGCACGGCTCGCCGTCCGGGATGGGCTGAGCCAGGGTTCGGGCGGCCGGATGCGTCCAGCCGGCGTCCAACGCTTCCGGCAGCAGGACGCACTCCGCGCCGTCCGCCGCGGCGGTCCGAATCAGACCTTCGGCGCGGGCCAGATTCCGCGCCGGCTGGCCGCCGTCCACATGCATCTGCACCAACGCCAGTTGAAAGGGACGCAACATGCGCGGCTAGTCCAGCGAGGGCAAGGTCAAATCCTGATGCCAATAGCTGCGGAGCTTCCGCACTGTTTCCAGGAACTTGCCAAAGTTCACCGGCTTGCGGATGAAATGCTCGACGTCATACAACTCGGCGCGGGCCGGAAAATCCTCGTCGTCGGCGGCGGTCAGGATCACGACCGGGATCTCCCGCAGGGTGTCGTCGGCACGGAGGTCCGCCAGCACTTCAAACCCGTTCAGTTTGGGCAGCAGCAGATCGAGCAGGATCAGATCCGGCCGCGGGGCCCGGGCGAACTTGCCGGCCCGGTGCAGGAACGCCAGGGCTTCCGCACCGTCCCGCAGCAGCGTCAACCGATGAATCAAACCGCTTCTCTTCAGCGCGACGATCGCCAGCCGGGCATCCAACAGCCCGTCCTCGACGAGCAGGATCTCCATCGGGCGTCCAATGACCTGACCGCTCACGGCTGACCTCCTCCCGTCGAGAATAACGGCGGCCGGAACCGCGGGGTGGAGCGGCGGATCACTTGCGCAGCACCAGCACCGGACAGTGCGACAGGCGGATGACCCGTTCGGTGACCGACCCCAGCAGCATGCGGCCCAAGCCAGTGCGCCCGTGCGAAGGGATGACGATCAACTCGGCCTCGACGCGTTGCGCAAAGTCCGCGATGCGGTAGCCCGGATCGCCGAACTCGATCTCGATCGGGACCTGGGCGAATTTTTCCGCCGGCAACCGCTGCTGCAGAGCCTCGGTGGTCCGCTCCGCGCGGTTGGCATTGTCGATTTCCAGCCAGACCGGATCGGGATCCATCATCGCGGCTTCGGGCAGGACATGCACCAGGTGGAGTCCGGACGGTTCGGCGACCAACTGCAGGGCGGTCTCGGCGGCCGCCAGCGAATCATCGGAAAAGTCCACGGGGACGACGACCGTGCGTTTGGGGAACCAACTCATAGACACCTCCTTTGGGCAACAGCTGTGTTTCACGTCGCGAAGGGCTATCCTACCGGCGGAGAACCGTGCTTCTCCCGCACTCCATTCTAGCACCGAGCCGAGTCGGCGGATACGCAGGGACGCGGGGCTTGTGGTGCATTGTCCAGGCGAAGTGTTGGGGTTGGGTGCCTGGGGTCGAGCCGC
>CAIYOB010000508.1 GCA_903927685.1 uncultured Planctomycetaceae bacterium | reverse complement strand
GGCACGACGAGGCCGGCCAGCCCACCGGCTGGCCGGCCCTGCTACTGAGCGACCGCGGAGCGTTCTTCAGTCATGTCTTGCTGGCCGACGATTACGAGCGGAAGACGCAACTGGTCGCTTCGATCCTGGGATACCTGGCCCAGCCGCTGTGGCAGCAGATTGCCCGGACGGCCCTGGCGCGTTCCCGGTCCATCGGGCACTGCGGCGAGTTAGCGGAACTGCAAGCGTTCCTGGCGGCCAGCGGAAACAGCGAATCGAGCCGGCTGCTGCAAGCCGGGCTGGCGACGCGGACCACGGCCGAACAGCGTCTGGCCGACGGAGGTTTCCCCGAGTCGGTCCGGCTGGCGGGCGAGAGCCGCGAACTGCTGGCCCAAGCCTACTTGCGCGCCCACCCCAGTCCGGACCGTGAAGGCCGCGCCGTTTGGAATCACTCGGGGACCGGCGCCTATCCCGGCGATTGGGAGCGGTCGGCCCAAGTGCTGGCCGACAACGGCTTCAATCTCGTGCTGCCGAATATGCTGTGGGGCGGGCTGGCGCACTATGCCAGCGACATCCTGCCGCGGAGCGAGACGTTTGTCGAGCACGGCGACCAGGTCGAACAGTGCGTGGCCGCGGCCCACCGGCACGGCTTGGAGGTGCACGTCTGGAAGGTGAATTACAACTTGTCGACCGCGCCGCGGGACTTCGTCGCCCGGATGCGGCAAGCCGGCCGCACGCAAGTGTCCGCGCAGGGCGAGCCGCACGACTGGCTGTGCCCGTCGCACCCGGAGAACCAGCGGCTGGAAGTCGACAGCATGCTGGAGGTCGCACGCCGCTATCAGGTCGACGGCCTGCATTTCGACTATATCCGCTACCCCGACGGCGACCACTGCTTCTGCGACGGTTGCCGGCAGCGATTCGAGGCCGATGCGGGCCAGCCGGTGGCCCACTGGCCGGAGGACTGTCACCGCGGTTCGCGGCGTGACGCGTATCGCGACTGGCGCTGCCGACAGATCACGCGGGTCGTTCAAGCCGTGCATGACGAAGCCAAGCGATTGTCGCCGCGACTCAAGATCTCGGCGGCCGTCTTCGGCAGCTATCCCGCGTGCCGCGCGTCGGTAGGGCAGGACTGGCCGGAGTGGATCAAGGCGGGCCTGCTGGATTTCGTCTGCCCGATGGACTACACGGAAAGCGACGAGGTGTTCTGCGAGCTGGTCGAGAACCAACTGCAGCTGGTCGGGGGCCGGATCCCCGTCTATCCCGGTATCGGCGCCACCGCTTCGCGTTCGACGTTGCCCGCCGATCGCGTCGTGGGCCAGATCTACCACGCCCGCCGCTTGGGCGCGGCCGGGTTCACCATCTTCAACTTCAGTTCCGGCGTCGCCGATTCGATCCTGCCCGGCGTCGGCGTCGGGGCGGGCGCCCAGCGGGCTCAGCCGCCGCAGTAGATTCAACCTGAGCTCGCGCACGTCCGCAGCGTTCGTGGGCTTCGGACGGGCGGCAGGATTGGAGGATCGACGCACTCATGACTCAGACGCCACACGGCGACGATACGTTCAAGCACATCCTGGATCCGAACCTTGCCGGGCTGGGCCAGTGGCTGGCCGAACGCGGCTTGCCGGCCTTCCGCCAACGCCAGGTTCGGCAATGGCTGTTCGAGAAGCGGGCCGCCGACTTCGCCGCGATGACCGACCTGCCGGCCAAGCTGCGCGAGGAACTGGCCGCCGAGTTCCGGATCTGGACGACGAAGATTGTGCGGCACAGCCGGGCTGACGACGGGACGGAAAAGCTGCTGCTGCAGTTGGAGGACGGAGGCCGGATCGAGTGCGTGCTGCTCCGCGACGGCCCGCGGCGGTCGATCTGCATCAGCACCCAGGTCGGCTGCGGCATGGGCTGCGTGTTCTGCGCCACGGGCCTGGACGGCGTCGCACGCAACCTGACCTCCGGCGAGATCGTCGAACAGATGCTCAGGCTGCAGCAGCTGCTGCCTGCCGAGGAACGACTCAGCCACATCGTGGTGATGGGCATGGGCGAGCCCCTGGCGAACCTGGATCGGCTGCTGCCGGCGTTGGACGAAGCGCACCGCCAGGACGGACTGGGCATCAGTGTCCGGCGGATCACGATCTCGACCGTCGGCCTGCCGCCCGCCATGGATCGGCTGACCCAAGCCCAGTGCCAATACCATCTGGCGGTGTCGCTGCACGCCCCGAACGATGCGCTCCGGGACCAATTGGTGCCCGTGAACAAGAAGATCGGCCTGCACAAGGTCCTGGAGGCCGCCGACCGTTACTTCGAGGCGTCCGGGCGGCGGCTGACGTTCGAGTACGTCCTGCTGGCGGGCGTCAACGACCAGCCGGCGCACGCTCGTGAGTTGGCCGCGCTGCTGCTCGGCCGCACGGCGCTGTTGAACGTCATCCCCTACAACCCGGTCACCGGCCTGCCCTACCAGACGCCCGCCCCGCTGGCCCAGCAGCGGTTCCGCGAGATCCTGGAGCACGCCGGCATCAACGTCCAGTTCCGCGAACGCAAAGGCGACAAAATCTCCGCCGCCTGCGGGCAATTGCGCAGAGTCACTTGAACCGCCGCCGCACGCCTCGGCAACGTTCAACGCACACCCGCGATCGTGGGCCGGCGGCCGGCGAGAGCCTTGTCCTGAACCCTCCCGCGTGCGGCTTCAAAGTTGCGAGTTTGGCAGTCCGCCCATGCTTGGCCGAAGGCCTGCTCTCACCGTAGCCTGGGGCAACGCCCCAGACCACGGTGTCGTGCGGCATTTTTGGCCGAAGGCCATATTCACATTGTCCGATGCGGGGCGGTGAATATGGCCTTCGGCCAGACTGAAGGGACGGAAACTCGCAACTTCAAAGGCGTGCGGGAGGGTCGGACGCGGTAGCCGCCGGGTCCGGCGCGTCGGGAGCCTCCGCGGCGGTCGCCTCTGCGGCCTGCGGCTCGGCCTCCAGTGGCTGCGGGCCGACTTCCCAGCCGCCGCCCAGGGCCCGGTACAGGGCGATCAGGCTGTTCGCCAGATTGCCTTGGACAGAGGCATACTGGTCCTGCTGGGAGACGAGCAACGCCTCGACGGTAAAGACCCGATTGAAGTCGATCTGGCCGGCGCGGTACTTGGCCTGCGTGACGCGGACGGCCTCCTGCGCTTGCTGGACGCTCTGTTGCAGGTGTTTGACCTGTTCATGGGTGCGCAGGAACGCGGCGATCGCGTTTTCGGCTTCCTCGTTCGCCTGCAGGACCGTCTGCTGGTAGATGGCGATCTGGGCGTCCAGCCGCGCGTCTTGGACGCGGACGTTGTTGACCAGACGCCCGTAATTCAACACATTCCAGCGAAAGGCCGGTCCGACGGTGCCGGCCCAGGCGCCGCCGTTGAACATGTCGCTGAACTGGGCCGCTTCCAGGGAGAGGGCTCCATTCAGCGAAATGTGCGGATACAGATTCGTCTGGGCGAAGCCGATCTCGGCGCACTGGGCGGCAACCAGCCGTTCCGCCCGCCGCACGTCGGGCCGCCGGCGCAACAGATCCGCCGGCACGCCGATGGCCACGCGGTCCGGCGCGACCGGAATCGGCTGCTCGCCCTGCAATAGCTCGGACAAGTCCTGAGGCGGCATGCCCAGCAGGACGGCGAGCCGGTTTTCGGCTTGCCGCCGGGCGATGCCCAGGGCGGCGATGCCGGCCAGCGTCCGTGACAAGTTGGACTTCGCCTGCGGCGCGTCAACTTCGCTGTCGGCCGCCTTGGCTCGCAAGCGGGCCTCGGCCACCCGGGCGCTCTCCTGCTGCAGGTCGGCGTTGTTGCGGGCGAAATCCAGCCGCTGATCCAAGGTCCGCACGTCGATATAGGCGGTGGCGACTTCGGCGATCAGCAGCACCAACGCGTCGTGGTAGTTCTCGACGGAGCCATCCAGCCGCGCGTCGGCCGCCTCGATCGCGCGGCGAAACCGGCCCCAGAAATCCAGTTCCCACGCCAGGCTGCCGCCAACCCGCCAGGCATCGAACTGCCGCAGGGCGAAGTTGCCCAACGGGACCGCGCCTCGGGGAAACAACGCCGTTTGCGTGCTCCGCTGGGTGTGGATGTACTCGCCAAAGGCATCCTGCGTCTGCGGGAACAAGGCGCCCGCCACCACCGCTCGTTGTGCTTGAGCCTCCGCGACGCGGAGCCCGGCCTCCCGCAAGGTGATGTTCTGCTGATACGCCAGCGCGACCACGCGATCCAGCACGGGATCGTTGAAGATCTGCCACCAAGCCAGGCAATCGATCGGCTCGCGGGTCAGCCGCGCGTCGCTCGAGTCGAGCCAGTCGTCGGCGACGGCGGCGGCGGGAGTCGCGTGGTTCGGGCCGACCTTGAATCCGTTGTGAACGTATTGGGACAGGCTGGTACAGCCAGCGACGGCCACCAACAAACCGACTTGTAGCAGTGCCAGCAGCTTGCGCACGGGCCTTCGCCTTCGCTTGGAGTCCGGGCCGCGAGCAACGCTCCGCGACCCTTGACGGTCAATGCCAATATCGGCCAGCGCGTGCGGCGGCTGCCCGCCTTTCCCGATCAACCCGCAAACACGACTTGTCTTTCCCAGTTTTCGGCGCACGCGCATCCCCTCTTGCCCGCCGGTCCGGCCTCGCGTATCGTTAGCTATCAAACTATTTGATGTCTATGGTGTCTCTTAGCCTTGAGCGGGGCGGCCGCCATGCTGGAATACGACTTTGAGAACAGCGTGGGGCACTGGGTGTGGCTGACCGCCCATCGTTTTCAGCGGGCCATGAACAGCGAATTGCAGCCGCACGGCATTACGTTCCGCCAAGCCCAGGTCCTGTTTCGGCTGGCACTGGATGGCCAGCTGTCGCAGGTCCAGTTGGCAGATCGCCTGAATCTCGAACCGGCGAGCTTGGTTCCGGTGCTGGATCGCATGGAGCGGGACGGATTACTAACTCGCCAGAACTGCAGCGAGGATCGGCGCCGCAAGATCATCAAGCTGCAGCCAAAGGCGGAGACCGTCTGGGAAACCATTGTGGCTTGTGCCCGGCGTGTGCGCAAGCGGGCGACTCGCGGGATGACGGCGGGGCAAGTTCGCACCCTGAACGAGCTGCTGTCGGACGTGGTGACCAATTTGACGCCCGCCAAGCCGACGGATGAGGTGGAGGGATGAGGAGATTCCCATTCAGCACCGGTGCCATGCTGCTTGCCTTGGCGGCTGGCGGCTGCGAGCCGAAGAACACGTTCGTCCCGCCCCCGCCTCCCAAGGTGACGGTGGCCCTGCCGGTGACTCAGCCGGTCGTCGATTGGATCGAGTTCACGGGCACGACCAAACCGACCGCGGCGGTGGAGTTGCGGTCCCGCGTCGCCGGCTATCTGCAACGGATCGCCTTTGGGGACGGAGCCGACGTCAAGGAAGGCGACCTGTTGTTTGTCATCGAGCAGGAGCCGTTCCAGGTCGCGTTGGAAACGGCTCAAGCCAATCTGGCCAAGGCCCAGGCGGCGCTCGAACTGGCCGAAGCCAACTTGGCCCGCTCCAAACAGCTGGTCGACGAGGACGCCCTCTCGCAGCAGCAACTGGACGTGGACCTGGCCGAGCGGGCCACAGCCGTCGCCAACGTGAAAGCGGCCCAAACCGCCATCCGGCAGGCGGAGTTGAACCTGCGGTACACCGAGATCCGGGCGCCGCTGGCCGGTCGCATCGGCCGCCACTTGGTCGACGTGGGTAACCTGGTGGACGTCGGGCAGACGGTGATGGCTGTGATCGAGAGCATCGATCCGATCTACGCCTATTTCTATCTCAGCGAACACGATCTGTTGCGATTCATGCAGATGCAGCGGGACCGGCAATTGCCCAACCCGGACGAGAGTCCTCCGCAGTTGTACCTGGGCCTGGAGAACGAAGCCGATTTTCCACGCCAAGGGCACCTCGACTTTCGCGAACTGGGCCTGGACCCAGGCACGGGCACGGCCCTCCGCCGCGGGATTTTTCCCAACCCGGATCGGGCGCTGATCCCCGGACTGTTTGTCCGCATCCGCGGACCGATCGGCCAGCCTCAGCCGCGACTGCTGGTGGAAGAACGGGCGATCGGGACGGACCAGCGCGGCGAGTTCCTGCTGGTCGTCAACAGCAAACAGGAGGTCGAATACCGGCCGGTCAAACTGGGATTCCGCGTCGGCAACCGGCGAGTCGTACTGGAGGGAATCCAGGACGGCGAACGCATTATCGTGAATGGACTGCAGCGGGCCCGGCCCGGGACTCAGGTCAACGCCGAACTGGCCGACGCCGTGCAGCCCACGGACGCGCCCGGTCAAGCTCCGGCGGCGGTTGCCGCGCCGCAGACGCCGGACGCCAAGTCGCAGACGCCGGACGCTCCCGCCGCTCCGCCGCCGGCGGAAGCGGGTCACGGCCCCGGTCAGACATCTACGCCAGCGTCGCCACCCCAGTCTGAAGCCCGATCCGAGCCGACCGGCGGTCACCCTAAGACAGTGGAGTAGGCGGCTGTGTTTTCCCGATTCTTCATCGACCGGCCGATCTTCGCCAACGTGATCGCGATCATCACGATCCTGATCGGCGCGGTGGCTTTATGGTCGCTGCCCGTCGAGCAGTATCCGGAGATCACGCCGCCCACGATCCGCGTTTCCGGAATGTATCCGGGAGCCAACGCCGAGGTGGTCTCCAAGACCGTCGCAGCGCCGATCGAGCAGCAAGTCAACGGCGTGGAAGACATGCTGTACATGTCGTCGACGTCGTCCAGCGACGGCTCGTACTCGCTGACCGTCACGTTCGAGATCGGAACCGACCTGGATGACGCCCAGGTCCTGGTGCAGAACCGCGTGGCGTTGGCCGATCCGCTGCTGCCGGAAGAAGTCAAGCGGCAAGGGGTGACGGTCAAGAAGCAGTCCACGAACATCATTCTCGTGCTCTCCCTGACATCGCCGGAGGACGCGTTCGACAACCTGTTCCTGGCCAACTTTGCCACGCTGCGACTGCGGGACGCGCTGAGCCGCGTCCGCGGCGTCGGCGAAGTCACCGTGTTTGGCACCGCCAACTACAGCATGCGGGTCTGGCTGGATCCCGAGAAGCTGCGGGCCAGGAACTTGACGACCCAGGATGTCCTGGCGGCGATCCAGGAGCAGAACGTGCAGGTGGCCGCCGGGCAGATCGGCCAGCCGCCGGCGCCGGAGGGGCTGGCCTTTCAGTACACCGTAAACGTGCTGGGACGCCTGAGCGATGCGGCCCAGTTCGAGAACATCATGGTCAAGGACGGCGACGGGCCGCAGATCACGTACCTCAAGGACATCGGGCGGGTCGAACTGGGGGCC
This sequence comes from uncultured Planctomycetaceae bacterium, assembly GCA_903927685.1. The sequence continues at coordinate 232 of CAIYOB010000508.1, read as the reverse complement.
CAGACCTACGACCAGTTCAACCTCAAGAAAGGACGCCCGACGGCGAATATCGGCATCTATCAACTGCCCGGAGCCAACGCTCTGCAGGTGGCCGAGGAAGTCAAGGCCACGATGGATGATCTGAGCGAGTCATTTCCGCCGGGGATGCGCTACGAGATCCCGCTGGACACGACCCAGTTCGTCGAAGCCTCCGTCCACGAGGTCTACAAGACGCTGATCGAGGCCGGCCTGC
>CAIYOB010000507.1 GCA_903927685.1 uncultured Planctomycetaceae bacterium | reverse complement strand
GGTCTTCATTTCCTGGTTCATCTCGCCGCGGCTCTGGTGCATCTGCGTCAGTCGCGACTGGGCATCCTGCAGGCGGGCAACCAGGCGGTCCCAGTACTGGTCCAGCTTCTCGTCGCCGTGGGTCCGCAGGACTTCGCCCACCGCCTCTTCGGTGCATTGGCTGCCGATGGCCAACGCGATCCGTTCGTTCAGCTCCAGCAGTTCCTCGGTCAACAATTCGATCTGCTCCTGCCGAGCCGCTTCGCTTCGCAACACGGCGTCGTCCACCGCGTTGTCCTGCTTGAGCAGCAGCAGTCGCTGCCGCATCAGCTCGCGCAGTTTGCGCGCCTGGTCGCGGAAGTTTTTCTTCAGCTCGCGCAGCTCCGTCTTCAGTTGTCGGCGACGATCGACCCACTGCCGTTGTTCCGCCATCACGGCGGCCAGCTGGCGCAATTGGGTGCGGGGATCGTCGCTGGCCGGCGTCAGATGGATCTCGTCCAGCAGCTGGCGGATCCGTTCGGTGATCGTGGCCAGGTCATGCCGACGGTCGCGGAGTTCTTCGCGGCGAGTCTGCAGGCGGCGAGCGATCTGCATGGCCTGGTCGCTGCCGTCGGCGAACTGCTGGATGTGCTCGGGCTGGAACGACTCCGGCAGCTTGAGCGAACGCAGGGCATCCCGCCACCGCTGCTGGGCCTCGCGGACTTCGGCCGTCGCCCGCTCGATCTTGTCTTTGCCCGCTTCGGCCTGGGCCGAGGCAGTCTGCACCCTGGCGTCCAGCGGCGTGAGCGATTCCAGCTTCTTGACATAGGCTTCGGCCGCGGCCAGGCGCGCGTCCAGCGGACCGCCGCCGCCGGGCAGTTGGGCATCGAGTTCGTCCCGTTCCTCGTGCAGCGTCCGCAACTGGCCCTTGACCTTGTCCAGCTGCCGCGTACAGGCTTCCAGGTCCCGGCCATTCGTGTTTTCCAACAGGATCTTGGTCGCCACGGCGATCAGCCAGCAGACGAAGCCCAGGATGGTGATGATCCAGCCCAGCTTGGCCACCGGTTCCCAGAAGATCGAGGCCAGGATCAGCATCACGCCCAGCACGAACGGCACGCCGCACCAGAACAGCGTCGACACGGGCAGGATCTGCTCTTCCACCAGTTCGCGACGATCCGCATCGAGTTCCTTGCGGTGCCGGTCCAGCTTGTCCAGCCGCTCTTCGACCTGCAGTCGACGCCGCAGTCGAGTTACGCGTTGGCCAGCCTTCTCCAGGGCCTTGTCCAGCTGTTTTTCTCCGGTTTCGGCCAATTCGGCGGCCAACTGGTCCGTGATCTCGCCGGCCTCGCGGAAAACCCCTTCGCGTTCCGCCCGGGTCGCCGTCAGCCGATCATTGGCTTCGCGCAAGGCTTTGGCCGGGCCGCGCAACGTCGCCGCCATGCGTTGGGACAGGTCGGGTGCGAATTCCGGCAAGTCGTCGACCGACAGGCCCAGCTTTTCCCACTTGGCGCGAAGCGACTCGTCCAACTCGTCGATTTCGTCGTGCAGGTGCTTGACCTGGTTCTCCAGCGATTCGATCCACGGGCTGTGCTCGCAGACCGCCTCGATCCGGCTGGCATGCGCCCACAGCGGGCGATTGATCGGCTGGGCGGCGGCCTCTTCGACCAGCACGCGGCGTTTGCGCTGCAATTGGTCGACCTGTTCGCGGCTGGTCTTGATCTGGGCATTCAGTTCGTCCAGCCTGGGGACCGCCCGCTCGGGCAGTTCCCGTGGTTGCCCCAGTTCCGCCAGTTCCTTCTGCACTTCGCTGCGCCGGAACCATGGTTCGCGGACCTGCAAGGCGACCTCGACGGCCCGCGACTCGCGTTCCATCCGCTCGATGCTCTCTTCGAGCCGCACAACTTCGTCCTGCAGTTCCTTGCGCTGGGCCGCCAGCTGGCCCCAGCGTTCGCCGCGCGTGGCGGCTTCCTGGATCTGGCCTTGCAGCTTGTCGCGCTGCCGCAGCAGGTTCAGCAGTTCCGAATCGCTGCCGTCGGCAGCCAGGATCCGGTTTCGGCTGGCCGCTGTGTCCCGCATGACATCCAGCAGCGACACGCGGTCCAGACCGCTGGTCAGCTTGTACAGCTGCGCCGCCGCTTCCGTGTCGTCCAGCGTCCCCAGCTCCTGCAACTCGCGGAGTCCCACTGCGAACACATTGTTGAAGATCGCCTCGTCGATCCCGCACAGCATCGTAGCCAAGACGTGCGAGCCTTGCCGCGTGCCGGACGCGGACAAGACTTCGATCTTGCCCGGGTCATCGCTGCTCAGGCTGTTGCTGGGGGTCCGTCGGACCGTGAACCGGCCGCCCGTGTCGATCACGCCCAATCCGCCGCCGGCCCGTCCGCCCTGCACGGGCGGCAGGTACCGGCTGCGCCGTTCCATGGAGAAGCCGTACAGCACGCTGCGGATGAACTGCATCAGCGTCGTCTTGCCGGCTTCGTTGGGCCCGCAGAACACGGTCAGGCCGTTGGAGAATTGGTCCAGCTTCAGGTCGCTCCAGACGCCGAAACCGTCGATTTGCAGGTCGGTGATTTTCACGTTCGTCTCTCCTGTCGCTAGGCCAGCGATTCTTCCCCGCTCAGCAAATCCAAGCCCAGTCTGGCCGCTTCGTGCAGCAGCGTCCGCCGCTCGTCGCGGTCGACCGCTTGCAGGGCGGCAGCCAGGGCGCGGTTCTTGCCCAGATCGGGCAGGAAGGCCGCCAAGTTCAGAGCCCGCGACGGCTCCTGCTCGTGGTCGCGGATCGCGCGCAGGAAATCGCCCAGGATCGTATCTTCTTCGTACAACTCGTCGGGGATCGTGTCCGAGGCCCGGGCCTGCAGGCTCGTTGTCCACACGGGCGGCTTGGCCCGCCCGAACTCCGTCCGCAGCCATTCGATCAGTTCGCGGCTCAGGTCGCCGCGGTTCAACTGCCGGACCACGTCGTCCCCGCCCTGGATCTCCCAGGACACCAACACGGTGGCTCCGCCCGCTTCGGAGGCGATCCGCTGCATGGCGCTGCGCAGCTGCCGCTGCAATTCGTTCCGATTCGCCTCGGCGGACAGGCTGAGCGACTCGCTGCGCCAGCGAATCGCCTCGGTGGCGATGAACTTGGTGCGGACCTTGCGGCCGTGCTCGACTTGCACCAGCGTACAGCCGTGGACGCCCGCCTCGCGGGGGCAACGGCCTTGCGGGCTGCCCGCATAGTGCGCGGTCTGGGGGCCTTGAAACAGCGTCTTGGTGTCGTGCAAACCGCCCAGCGCCCAGTAGTCGATCTGCTTGAAGGCGCCGGCGGAAGCCGCGTCGGTCTGCCCACAGGCCACGGCCGCCGTGAAGATATTGGCGGGCTCGATGCGAAAGTCGCCTACCGGAACCACGCCGTCGGCTGGCGAGCTGACGCCGATCAGGTTCGCGACCGGCTGGTCGCCACTGCGATGAACCAACTGCTTGATCTTGCCTTTCGGGAACCGCTGCACGTTGTCGGGCAGGGGAACCGCTTCCGGCCACGCTTCGGGCGGATCCTCCCGGCCGCCGGCCCAGTAGACCGAAATCTTGTGGTCGCGCAGTTGCTCCAATTGATCCAGCAGGAAGGCCATCGCGTGCGGGCCGGCCGTGCGCGGGTTGATCACATCGCCCGCCAGGATCAGGAAATCCACGTCCTCCAGGATCGCCGTCTCGAAGACTCGGGCCGCCGCCTGCAAGGGCGCTTCCAGCAGCAGTTCGCGCAAATGGTCCGGGATTTCGCTCAGTCCGTACAGCGGCTGTTCCAGGTGCAGGTCCGAAGCCTGCAGGAATTTACAGAACGCACCCGCCATCAAGCACCTCCCTGCGCTACGAGCCGCGACACGCATTCAGCCGCCGGCATCAATGCCCGGCTGCCTCAGAACCTGGGCGCGCGTCGCGGCCTGAGGTTTCCCCAGTGAAGGGCGTAGTTTAGCGGAGGTAAACTGCCGACGCTATGTCGATTCTTGACTGCCGTGCTAGCACGGCGGCTACCAGGGCGACCCTCGGAATCCGAAATCACCCGGCGGCCCGAATTCGTAGATCTGGCGATAGTGAAATCCGCCATAGAATTGCGGATAGATGTCGCGCCAGTAGGCGGAGGGATTGGCCTGTCGCAACGTCGGGCTCGCCTGCTGGTCCAGCGGTCGGGCTGGCGGTGGCGAGAGGCTCCGGCGGGTCCGGCCCTTTCGAGCAGCCCGCGATTCCGCCTCGGCCACGCCGCACAACAGCGCGATCCCCAGCAGAACCGCCACGGCAAACGTGATGCGACGGAACATGGCAGAGTTCTCCCTTGGCCCCAAGAGCACGGATACAGGTCAATCGGCGGCCGCCCGGCCGCGACGCTCCCTCTCATAACCCTTGCCGCGCCGAAAGCGCAAGTCAAGCAACCCGGACGGTTGACAACGGATTTACCGAGTTGCTAGCTTCGGACCACTGACCACTGACACCTGACACCTGACACCTGACACCTGACACCTGACACCTGACACCTGACACCTGACCAATGCCCCCCCAAGATCAATTCTTAGAAGTCATCGATCGCGACGAAGCCGAGCGGCGGTTTCGCCGCGTCGTCCGGTCGACGCCGCTGGGCCAGGAACTTGTGCCGCTGGCTGAATCGCTCGGCAGGGTCCTGGCTGGCGACGTGGTTGCGGCGGTCGACGTTCCATCGTTCGACCGCTCGAACTTCGACGGCTTCGCAGTCCGTGCCGCGGACACGTTCGGAGCGACGGAGGAGACCCCGCGGCCGCTGCAGCTGTTGCCGGAGACGATTGCCACCGGTGTCGTGCCTCGCCAGGAAGTTGCCCCCGGGACCGCGTCCGCCATCGCCACCGGAGGCATGCTCCCGCGCGGCGCGGATGCGGTCGTGATGGTCGAACACACCGACGACGAGGACGGCAGCTTGCTGGTGCGGCGGCCCGTGACGCCGGGCAGCGGGGTGTCGTTTGCCGGGACCGATGTGGGGGCGGGCGAGACCGTGCTGCGGCGCGGCGCGGTTTTGACCAGTCGCGAAACGGGCGTGCTGGCCGCGATCGGTGTCAGCCAGGTGGCGGTCTGGCGGGTGCCACGCGTAGCGATCATCTCGACGGGCAACGAAATCGTCGCCCCGGGCACGCCGATGCAGCCGGGCAAGGTCTACGACTCGAATGCCCGCATCCTGGCCGACGCCGTCCGCGAACTGGGCGGCCAGCCCGTCGAACTGGGCATCGTGCCCGATGACTTGGCGTGTTTGCGGCAGCGTTTGCAGGCCGCCCTGACGACGTGCGACGTGATCCTGTTGTCCGGCGGGACCAGCAAGGGCGAGGGCGATTTGTCATACCGCGTGGTCCGTGAGCTGACAGATCCGGGAATTGTCGCCCACGGGGTGGCCTTGAAACCGGGCAAGCCGATCTGCCTGGCTGCCAGCGGCGGCAAGCCCGTCGTAGTTCTGCCCGGATTTCCGACTTCCGCCATTTTCACGTTTCACGAGTTCGTGGCCCCGGTGATTCGCGTCCTGGCCGGCCAGCCGACCGAGTCGCGAGCCGTGGTGCCGGCGCGATTGGCGGTGAAGATCAACTCCGAGATCGGCCGCACCGAGTACCTGCTGGTTGGTCTGGTCGAGCGGCTGGAGGCGTCCGCAGGCGAACCGGCGCTGGCGGCGTATCCGCTGGGCAAAGGTTCCGGATCCGTGACGACCTTCAGCCATGCCGACGGCTTCGTGACTATCGACCGCCGCGTCGAAATCGTTCCGGCGGGCAGCGTGGTCGAGGTGCAACTGCTGGGTCGCGACCTTCATGTGGCCGATCTGGTGGTGATCGGCAGCCACTGTGTCGGCCTGGATTATCTGCTGGGCCGGATGCAGGAACTGGGCTATCGCACCAAGTTCCTGGCGGTCGGGTCCACGGCGGGCTTGGATGCCGCGCGTCGCGGCGAGTGCGACTTGGCGGGGATCCACCTGCTGGATCCACAGACGGGCGAATACAACCGTCCGTTCCTGGCCGATAGCCTGGAATTGATCTCCGGGTACGGCCGCCTGCAGGGCGTCCTGTTCCGCCGCGGCGATGCGCGATTTGCAGGCCGAGAGGCGGAGTCGGCCGTGGCAGCCGTCAAGCACGACGCGGCGTGCGCGATGGTCAACCGCAATCCGGGCAGCGGCACGCGGATCCTGATCGATCGCCTGCTGGCCGGCGTCCAGCCCGCAGGCTACGCGATCCAGCCGCGCAGCCACAACGCCGTGGCCGCCGCCGTCGCCCAGGGCCGCGCCGACTGGGGTGTGGCCATCCAGCGTGTCGCCGACCAGGCCGGACTCGGCTTCCTGCCGTTGGCAGAGGAGCAGTACGATTTCGCGGTGCCCCAATCACGAGCGTCACGCCCCGCCGTCGCGGCGTTTCGGCGGCTGCTCGAGGACGCCGAGGTGCAACGGCGGTTGGCCGAACTGGGGTTAACGATCCGCCAGCCCTAATGGACTAGTGAAACTTCTCCGTCATCGTATCGATGTTCAACTGTTTCACAGCCAGTTTGCCCGCGGCGATATTGGCCGCGATTGCGGGCCGGGCCAGGAACTCGGCGATCCGTTTCTCGCGTTCGTCGACGGCCTTGGCCAACGCCGGATACTGCTTGCGTTTTTCGGCCGAGGCGGCCGTCTTTTCCGCGGCACAGTCGGAATGCTTGGTAAACACGACCAACTCGACGCCATTCTCGACGGCCAATTCCAGCATCTCCTCCTCGCGTTCGGACAGCACCGAGCCGGCGGTACGGATGATGTAGTAGTAATGCCGCGTGTCCCCTGTCAGTTCATTCGTGTCCAGGCGGGCGTCCATGCAAACCACCAGGGCCACCAGGGGATGACGCGGGGTTCGCGGCAGCCACTGGCGTACCGCGGCCGACAGGGAATTCTGCTCCTGCAATTCATTCCACACCTGATCCGGCGAGATGTGGTGCGCGTGCTCCGTCTCGAAATCGTAACTCTCCAAGTGATCCTGCATCAGGTAGCCGATGTTCACGAGGCCGCCGCCAATGCGGAACTGCATGCGGTGGCCAGCATCCGTGAACGCCAGCCAGGCCCCGAAAAGTAGAATCACCGCGAACCCAATCCCCAATACCTTGCGCCTTCTCGACATCCCCATGCTCCCAACCACCTCCGGCCAGGCCGGCTGCGGTTCTGGCGGAGTCGTCTTGAGTTTAAGCTGCAAAGACTCTCAATCTACGCTCTTCGCCATTGCCGTCAACGCCCTGGCAAACTGGTTTTCCGAACGGATGGCACCCGATTGACCGGTACGTTCCCCCCGTTGCCAAGATTCCGCAACGTTGGGGATCAGTAGCGGGTGACTCGCCTTTGCAGCCAAGCCCCAATGGCCAAGCAGACCAGGTTGCCCAGCCACACAAAATAGGGCGGCAAGGCGCCGTTCTTGGCGCGGTCCAAGCCGTAAGCGAACAGCGGATAGTAGAGCAGCAGGATGGGCAGAAAGCAGACTCCGAAGGTTGTCATTAGATCGGAGTTTCGCAGGCGAATACCCAAAGGAGCACCGACCATGACAAACGCCAGGCAACTGAATCCGCTCGCCCAACGTCGGTAGGGCTCGGTTTCCAGCCGGTGCAAGCGTTGCCACTGGCTGTCCAACTCGGCGAGTCGAGCTTCCCAGGACGCATCCAACAGCGACGCAAAATCGCCGACGAGCAGCTGCTCCGCCGCCTCGGCTGCCAGGGACTGCTCGGCACGTTGGATCCGCTCCCGCTGGTCCCGGGTCGCATTCGACAGCGAGCGCAGCGGCATGTGCGCCGGATGCGCTGCCGCCCCTTCACGTTCCAGCGGTGTGGTTAACGGGATCATGTGCTCGTAGGTGTCTTGAAAGCGAAACGCGGCCTTTCGCCCGACCTCGACCGCGCCGTCGGTCAGAGTCAGTTTCAGGGCGTCTTCTTCCGGAACCGACCGCAGTTGGGCTTCCCGGGCGGTCATGGTGATCGTCTCGCCGTTCGGACGTTCCAAAGTGATGGTCACTTGCAGCAAGCGGCGGTCGACCACGCGCGCGACGCAGATCGAAAACTGCTTGGTGGAATACGACTTCTGCGTTCGCAGTACGCTGTACGCGATTTCCTCGGCCGAGTCCAGGACGACGCGTTGAATGCCTGCGCGGCCCCAGGAGTAGGCGATGTCGATCAGCCACACACCACCCAGACTGACCAGGAACGCCAGCAACAGAGCCGGTCGCATGACGACTTGGGGCGGGATTCCCAGCGACTTGAGCGCCGTCAGTTCGTTTGACGCCGACAGCCGGCCGAAGACGCTGCAGGCACTGAACAGGATCGTCCCCGGCAGGGCAAAGACCAGGGCATTGGGCAGCGTGTACGGGATGAGCCGGAGGATCGTCAGGGGGCCCAGTCCCTGCCGGACGGCCTCCGTGGCGACACCGGCCAGCGTCATGACAAAGGTGAACACGGCGAGCGTTGCCAGGAAGACCTTCAGCAATTCCGCCGTGACGTAACGCGGGATCAATCTTGGCCACACGGCAGCGGGTCCTTCCAGGCATCCGAGACTACGGCAGCGTCCACCAGTGGGGCCACCACATTTCCGTTCGCAGTTGCGCGAACATATGCGTGAGCAGCGGAATCCACATGTAACGCGCGGCGCGATGAAATTCCTTTTTCAGGCCCAGCGTCGACACTTCCAGCACCGGCGGTGAAACAGCGGGCCGGAAGCGAGGCAGGAACCGCGGCACGTCCTCGCAGTAGCGAACGTAGGTGTCGCCGAACCGCTGCCGCAGACGACGCTCTTCGTCCCGCACCGTGACACCCAAGTAAAACAGGCTGGTCACGGCCAAACCGCCGGCAAAGGTCAAGCTCTCCAGGTACAACGCAATCGCCAGCGTCATGAGGCAGGTGCCCAGGTACAGCGGATTTCGGCACAGCGAGTAAGGGCCACTCGAGATCAGGTACTCCTGCTTGCGGCCGGCAACGTGCAACGTGGCCCACCAACGGAACGCCACACCGCTCAGGAACATGCACCACGCCACCACCTCGAAGAGCGACTCCCGCAGGGAGCCCTCCAAGTCGGTCGGCCGGGACAACAGCGTCGCCGCCGCAAACGGTACCAGCAGGAGGATGGCAATCCACCCCCGTGATCTCACCAACCAAGTCCCTCGACTGTGCACTTCTGTCTGTGCCATACCCGGATCCGCTGTGCTTGTTCAACGAGTCGTCAGGCACGGACCTCGTGCCGTGCTCACCGCAGCCTGATTCCGTTCCGACTAGGCCGCCTCGAAACTGCGCTGTGGACGGTAGCTTTTTCCTCCCCTCGGGGCAAGATCAATTCTGCCTTATGGTTGCGCCAGAGACCTGCGAAACGGGCGACCGTTCGACGTGGCGGTTTGGCTTGGCGGTCACCGTGCAAAATCGCGTGCCGGGATGCCGATCAGGACTTGATGAACCGCGCCACGATTTCCGGATGCTCCTTGGCCTGGTTCTTCGTCTCGCGTGGATCCTCCTTGATGTTGTACAGTTCGACGGCATCGAGGCCCATCTTGCCGCGGGGCCGCACGGCCTTCCAATCGCCGATCCGCACGCCTTGACCAAAGCCGCCTTCGTGCGTGTCCCAGTACAACATGCCACGTCGGTTCCTCGTTTCTCCGAGCAGGGCGGGAACGAACGACACGCCGTGTGTCGAGCCGGCCGGCAGGACGGCTCCCGCCATGTCCGTAAACGTCGCTAGCATGTCGTACGCGGTCACCGCAAACGGGCTCTCCGAGCCGCCCGACACCTCCGCGGGCCATTTGACAATCAGCGGCACACGCAGCCGGCCCTCGTACATCTCGCCGCCCGACGTGCGCAAGCCGGCAGTGCTGTCGAAAATGTCCGGTTCGTCTCCTTCGTGCCGCGCCGCACCGTCGCTGGTCACGATCACGGCCGTACGTTCGGACAGTCCCAGTTCTTCCACCTTGGCCAACAAGGCGCCCACGTCGCGATCCAAGCAAGCGACCCGTTCGGCATACGCTTTCTGGGCCGGCGTCCAGTCTCGTTCGGCGTACGTTTTCGACTCGCCCAAGGCCAACTCCGCGCCTGGCAACGGATACGTCAGGACGAGCAGGAAGGGTTTGCCCGACGTATGCCGCTCGAGGAACCCGACCGCCTCGTTGGTCAGTGCTTCCGTCAGTCCGAGTCCGTGCTCGCCCTTCGCGTTGGGCGCCAGCGCCACTTGTTCGCCGTTGCTCCAGATCTTCTCCGGATACGAGGCATTGGCCGTCACTGGCCCCAGCACCCCGGACCACTCGGCAAACCCAAACGCCGTCGGCGGTGTGCCTGCGGAGCCGTCGTTGAGGTTCCAGACGCCGACAAATCCGGTGGCGTACTCCGTCAGCCCCATGATATGCGGCAACGTTTTCTGCTCGCGACTTAACAGGAACGACGGCTTGCCGTCCTTGACCGCGAGTGCCGTGTAACGCCCCGTCATCAGCGTCCACATCGACGCGACGGGCGAGTCGCCGCCGGCGTAGGCTTCGGTGAACCGGCAGCCGTCCGCCGCCAGCCGGTCGAGATTCGGGGTTTGGATCAGTTTCTGGCCGTAACAGCCCAGGTCCCCGTACCCTAGTTGATTGGCCATGATCAAAACGATGTTGGGGGCTTCGTCGCTTTGCCGGGCGGTCTCGGTATAGGCCACCACGTCCGGCGTCTTCTGAGCACAACCACTCAATCCCAACAGACAGACAATTGCCCCTGCAACACAGAAACTGAACTTGACGACTTTGGTATGCATCTCGAAATGCCCTCACAAACGCGAAAACTCACGGGTACACTGCGTGCTTGGGAAATCTAGGTTGACCCGAAACGGTCGAGGGGCTGGCTGAGACGGTCGGACGAGAAGTTGCCGCCCGTGTCGGTGGGGATAGTCCGAATGGACGGAAGAAAGGGGTGCGGCAAGCCACTTCAGGGTTAGTCTGCCGCTAGATGCTTAGCGGGAGACGCTCGCGCCCGCCGGTGCCAGCAGGGGGCTGTCGAGGTCCAGGCGGTACAGGACTTGGTTGTAATCGTAGCGCGGGGTCGGAGACGGCCGATCGGCGAACTGAGCCGTGTAGGTGCCCTCAAAGATCAGGACCGGCGAATCGGCCGGCGTGAACTCCGGGTGGATCCGCGGGTTGTAGAACGTGTAGTTGTCGTGACTCAGCACCTTCACTGCCGGTCCCCAGGGCCCCGTCGGCGCAGCGGCCTCGGCATACCATAGTTCGCCGAACACGGACGGCTTGCCAAAGTACTGCATGAACACCGTGACCCAGCGTTTGCGCCACGGATTCCAGGCGATCGAACCGCTGTGCGGCTTGACGGGCGCACCATCCGTTGCGGCCGCGATCGTCTCCTGGGGTTTCAGAACTTCCCAAGTCGCCGGATCCTGCCAGGCTTCGAACGTGGCCGGACAGCGCAGTTGGGGCAGCGGATTGCCGAACAAGACCCACGCGCGGCCCTGGTCGTCGGTCCACGTCGCTGGATGCCCTTCCGGCAGCGGCGGGGCTTTCGGCGCTGCCTCCGTCTTGGTCCAGATCACCCGCAATTGCTCGAAGTTCGCCGTCTCGTCATGCCAGACGCACAAGCCCCATTCATAAGCTTCCAGCAGGTTGCGGACCTTCATGTAACTGCCCACCAGGCGCGGCGTGCCGGTCTTGTCGGGCAGGCTCATATAGCCGGTGACCCAGGTCGGCCCCGCCCCGGGCATCTTGGCGATCCCGCGCGGCCGGCCTTGGTCATCGGTGATGTAGTCGAACTTGAGTCGTACGGGCGGCTCGAACGAGGCCAGCGGTTGCACGTCTGTGGTTGCGCTGGTCCCATCGAAGATCCCCAGCGGGTACTTGGCCAGCGTCGTGTCGCCCCACAGCCAGAACAGGCGTCCGCGATGCACGGCGTTTTGCACCGAGTCGCAGCCCACCACGCCCGACTCGGCCCAGTCGCCGTCCGTGCCCGTCCGCTGGCACTCCGCGAACAGACCGCCGCCGGTGATCCGCCCCAGGCGGCGGGCGACGATGGTCCGCTGAACCTCGACCCGCAAGGTCTTGCCGGGCTCGGGCGTCAGGCGCACACCGCGAAATCCAAACCCATCCTTGGCCGCCTCGTAGCCGTGTCCCGCCACGTCGAACCAGGTCTGACGGCCCATCAGTTCCGGCAGGTCGAAAGCGATCACGCCGGCGTTGTCCGTCACGAAACGCACCTGGTGCGTGGTCCGCAATTCGACCAGCGGCACCGGCCAACCGGTTCCCTTTTCCACCACCTCGATGCGGCACGGCTCGACGGCGGCGGCGACGCCTCCCAACATGCCCAGCACGACGATCGCCACACGGGCGGCACAGGGCTGAATCGCAAGTCTCAACACGGCTTCGTCACCGGTGCGGATTCTCATACCAGATCACTCCCAGTTGATCGCGTTCCTCGCAAGTCAGTACGTCCTGGTCGCCGTCGGCGTCCAGGTCCAGCGTCTGAATCAGGTCGAACTTGACGCCGTCGGGACCGCCCAGGTGATGCTGAAGCCACGCGGCGTCGAGGGCCCGGCTCCGCTCCGCTGCCGGACGTGCCGCTCGGGACTGCTCCAGCCAGACAACGCCCTCCCGCGGGCCGCTGGCATTCTCGCAACTGAAGACCAGATCTGCCCTGTCGTCGCCGTTCACATCGACGATCTTCACCGCCTTGGCATCGCCCAAATCCGCTGCCTCCAGTGTGATTGTCTCTTCCTGCCACACGCCGCCCGGCTGTTGCAGGCACAACACCACATCCGCCGGCTTGACGGCGACAGCCACATCCAGCAGACCGTCGTCGTTGAGGTCTCCCAAGTCTGCGAACATCACCTGCCGCCGCAGCCCACCGATGGCGTGTTCGTCCCAGACGGCGTGCTCGCGATTGGCTTCGACGCCGGGATTCTCCAGCCAGAACACGCCGGACCGCGGGCCCTTGCGGTCGCTGAACACGACATCCGGATCGCCGTCGCCGTCCAGATCCCGAGGCGTCAGTGACATGACCCAGCCGGCGTCACGCAAGCGGTGGTACTGCCATGCGGCGAGATCGCCGGGCGAACGGGGCGACTGCAGCCAGCCGACAGCGCCGTCGGCGTTCTTGGAGGCGAGCAGCAGGTCTGTCCCGTACCGGCCATCCAAATCCAACGCGGCGGCCTGCATCCACGCTTGGACGCCGATCGTAACCGGAAATGGCTCGGTCTGCCACACGCTGGGGCTGAGCATGTCGCCCGCCTGCCCCGTGAACCGATGCCGGAACACGGTGCGTGCCTTGCCCTCGGTACAACTGACCACTTCCAGCCGACCGTCGCCGTCCAGGTCGCAGAAGGCGGCATCCTCGGGATCGCGCACGCTGCCCACCGTGACGCGAGGCCACGCTGCCCGCGTCCGTTCCGGCCCGGGGTTCACGTACATCCGGACTTCGCCCCCCTCCTCCCAGCCGGTGACGATGTCGAGCCAACCGTCGTGGTTAACGTCGGCAAGCTTGACGCCGTCCGCGCCGCGCGAGGTGGCGTCGATCGCGTGCCGCGTCCAAATTGGGCCCGCCGCGAGGGTGACGGACGAAGGGGCGGCCGCGAGGGCCCGCGCCCCTAGCACGACCGCCGAAACGAACGCGAGCGACAGGCATGGCCAGCGGAGATGGCGAAGCGAGGTTGTGGTCATTCGGTCGCTGCGCGGCTAATTCCCTGCTCCAGCGTCCTTGGCCGGTTCGGCGGCTGGCGTATCCGCCTGCGGCTTCTCGGCCGGCACCGCGTCGCTCGCCTCCGCCGATTCCTGTTTGGCTTCGGCAGACGGAGCGGCCTCGGCTGCCGGAGCGGCCTCGGTCGCTTCCTCAGCGGGGGCTGCCATGTCGCCCTCCGCCGCCGGTTTGGCGGACTCAGCCTCCGCCTCGCCAGCATCTTCTCCGTCTGGAGTGGCCTGCGCGTCACCTTCGGGGGCGAGCTTCGAACGGACGCCGAACTCGTGGACCAGCCGCCCTCCCAGATGGGCCCCGTTGGCCAGCAACAGGTTGGCGCCCATCAGGGCCGCCAGGAAGACCAAGTTGGCCGGAAAAGCGAACTTCATGCCGCGCAAGGACTTGAACAGCAGCGGCAGGAAGACCAAGCCGGCGTAAATCGCCGTCAGGGCGGCAAAATACTTGGTCACCTGCTCCATCTTCGTCTGGTGCTCGTCCATCACATCCCACATCTGATCCTCATTCTCGCCGTCGCCCTCGGCCACATTCATCGCCGCCTCGCCCGTGGACAGCGACACAAACGCGCTGCCGGTGCCGCCGATCAGCAGGAGCAGGGCCGACACGGAGAACCACCACCCGCGGACGGGCGTGATGGCCGCCAGGAACACGAAGACGGCCGCGAACAGCAGCAAAGCAATCGGGAAATGGACCACCAACGGGTGCATACCTTCCCAAGGCGGTGTCGGCGGAGGAGTCGGGAGGGATGTAAACATCGTGGTTCTCCTTCAGGCAAGGAATTGCGTGGCCTGGCAGGGAACCGGCCAACAAGCCGGATTCCTACTGCATCCATTGTAGCGCCCGTTACGGGGAAATGTAACGACCGCTCACCCGACACCGGTCACGCGACCGATGTCGACCGATCCTCTGACAGTCCTTTGTCGCTGGCTTCGTCGCGATTCGTCATTTTCCACTGACGTTTCCCAATCGCTCCCGGTATTCCCTCCAAGTCCGGATCGAGCGCGTCAAGTTTTCCAGCGGATCGCCCTTGACGGCATAACACTGCAAGCCGACCGGGCCGCGGTAGCCGGCGGCTTGCAGCTGGCGGAGGAATCCGCACACGTCATAATCGCCTTGTCCCAGCGGCTGGATCAAGCGGTCCCAGCTGTAGCCCGGCTGCTTGTCGTCCGCGCCGTTGATCGAGACGAGCATCAGCTGCGGCACCGCTTCGCGAATGGTCGCGTCGAGCTGCGGTCCCTGATCCGTCATCAGCTCGTGGCACAGGTTGATCGACACGCCCACGTTCGGGCGCTCGACCAGCTTGGCTACGCGCAATGCGTCGGCCGTCGTGGCCACGTAGAAGCCGGTGTGCGGGTACAAGGCCACCCGCAACTGGGCGGCCGCCGCCATGTCCGCGATCTCGCGGACGATCGTCGCCGCCTTGCCGTCCTCCTGGCCGCGCTTGCCGCCCAGCACGGTCAGCCACAGGATCACGTCCGAGCCCTTCAGTCCCGCGATCTGCTCCCTGAAAGCCGGATCGTACGGCGGCGTCTGGTCCAGCCGGCAGCCGACGTAGGTACTGAACACCTTCAAGCCGGCCTGCTCGTAGCTCTGGATCAACCCGCCGATATTCAAGGCCCGCACGCCGACGCCCTGATAGCCCAATTCCTTCAACACCCGTGGCGGGTCCTGAAGGCCGTTCAAACCGTTGTCGAAGACGAAGAAAGGGAAGGGTGCGCTGTCTTCGGCGCAACATCGGTGCTGCACGGCAAACGCGAGAGCGCAGGAAAGCACAAGGGACGGACGTAGGACGCTGAAGCGGCTTCGAGGGGGGGCGAACGGCATGAATGCTCCTTCGGTCAGCGTTAGCTGGATGCACTGGAATGCAGGTTACGTCTCTCGAAAAAAGCCCGTTACTCAAAAGACCGCAAGAAAGAAATCGCATCTGATCGTGCGGGAAACGTCGCCTCGATCCTCGCTCCGGTATTAAAGCGGACCTGGATCTCGAAGTACTCGCGCGAATGCGCGTCCTCGCGAAGCAACCACGACTGCTCTTCATCGACCAGGTACGCAATCGCACTCTCGACACTGGAGAGTTCCAACGCATGGCCTCGCAGCACGCTGAGGCGAACCGCAGTCACTCGGCGTGTGAGGGATGCCTCCAAACGCGAGACGAAGACTCCAATTTGGCTTGCGTGCATACGGAAAAGACAATCGACGATCGCGTCCGTGGCGTTTGGCTGCGAAAGCGACTCCCAGACGGCAATTTTGTTTCGGAAGTCGTCTTCGCTGGTGCCGTGGAGGCCGTCTTCGGACGAGGCGTCGATGTCAAGCTCGGCAAAGGCCGCCACGATCGATGCATAGGGAATGTGCAACACCGCAAAGCCTTTGGACTGCAGTTGGGCCAGGGCGTTACTGGTGAACTCCCCCGCAAGTACAGCCCCGCAAAAAGGCTGGTGCCGGCTGAACGTCTGCGCCACTGGCCAGACGGCTGCCTCGATCTCTTGGACTTTGTTCTTGGAGTGTTTCGTGTATCGCCTCCACGCGGATTCGACGAACGCGATTGGGATCCCCAACGCATCCTCAGTACCGCCCCTCTCCAGTACGTAGTCCAAGTCATGTCGATTGCCGTAACCGTCCTGCCACGTCACCTTGGACAGGTTCTTCCCGCCCTGGCCAGCGCGTGCTTTGCGAGGTCTCTTGTGGTCGAGATACAGGGCATGTCGGTTAGCGACATCTGTCAAGAGACGGAGCACAAATGACTCGAAAACATCCCCGATGATCTGTCCCCAGCGATGCGCAAGCGACTCAGCCATTTGCGGTCCTGCCGTTATCCAAAGACCCAAAGGTGGCCTTCACAAAGGGGAACTCGGTGCTTGCGGTTCTTCCACTTGATATTCCGGTCGCGGAGTTTTCGAAACTCCCAGCGGTCGAATCCCGCGGACAGAGCCAAACGGCCGAGCCAATCAATGACGGGAACGTAAACGCCGTACGGGGCCGAATCTCCCACCACAAAGC
>CAIYOB010000506.1 GCA_903927685.1 uncultured Planctomycetaceae bacterium | reverse complement strand
GCCTTTTTCAAGGCCCTGTTGTTCCTGAGCGCCGGCAGCGTCATGCACTCGATGGGCGACGTGATCGACATGCGGCGGTTTGGCGGCCTGCGGCGGGTGATGCCGCTGACGCACCTGACGTTCTTATGCGGCGCTGCGGCCCTGGCGGGCGTCCCGCTGCTGTCCGGGTTCTGGAGCAAGGACGAGATCCTGGCCGCGGTGTCGGAAGCCGCGCATTGGGGCGAGCCCTACGGCCGATTCTTCCTGACGCTGCAGGTCATCGCCGTGGTGACGGCCCTGCTGACCGCGTTCTACACGTTTCGAGCCTACTTCCTGACCTTCTGGGGCGACGAGCGGTTCCCGGAGGAAGCCGGCGAGCATCCGCACGAGTCGCCGCTGATGATGAGTGTTCCCTTGCTGATCCTGGCGGTTTTCGCGGTCGGCGTGGGAGCGCTCGTCGGCCCAACGGGGCTGTTCGGGCATTACCTGGCGCAGACCCGGGGCTTGACGAGTGGCCAAGAGCACGCCCTGGCCTGGGGGCCGATGTTGCTGGGCACTGCGGCGGCGATTTTCGGCATCTTCGGCGCATGGCTGGCGTACATCGCCAGCCCCGATCTGCCGCAGCGTGCCGCCTCGATCTGGAGGAAGGCGTACGAGTGGTCGCTGAACAAAATGTACTGGGATGAAATCTACCAGGCGTTCCTGGTCCGGCCGGGAGAACTGCTGGCCGAGGTGTGTCGCTTGCTGGACCAGTACGTCGTGGATGGTTGTGTGGATGGACTGGGGCGAGTGGCTTTGGTGTTCGGCCGTTTGCTGCGATCCGCGCAAAACGGCTTGGTCCAGTCCTATGCGATGGTCATGATCGCAGGTCTGGCCGCGCTGTTGTTAGCGGTGCTGAAAGCGTGGGCGGGCCCGTAGCACGGCTGGCGCGCCGTGCCCGACAGGGAGGATGGCTCTCCGAGCCGTCCATCGTAAATAGCACGGCTCTCCGAGCCGCGAAGTTTGTGGAGTTGATTCGATGTCGACGATGCTTCCCGTGATGATCCTGCTGCCGCTGGCGACCGCGGTCGTCGTGCTGCTGGTCCGTTCGGCCGGCGCGGCGCGGTGGATCAGTCTGCTGGGGACGCTCGCCACGCTGGCCTTGTCGCTGGTCCTGACCGCCGAATTCACACAGCTGAGCCCGCCCTCGGTCGCCGCTGCCGGCCCGATCCGGCCGCGGCTGGAATACCGTCAGACTTGGCTGACGTTCTCCTGGCTGAATTCGCCGACCGCCGCGGCGGCCGGAGTGGATGCGCCCGCCGGGCAGCCGGTTGTCGGCCGTCAGGTCCGGCTCGAGTTTTACTTTGGCATGGACGGCATCAGCCTGTTGTTGGCGGTGCTGACGGCCTTGTTGATGGTCAGTTCCGTGCTGATCTCGTGGGAGTCGATTCGGAACCAGGCGGCGGGATTCTACGCCTGCCTGCTGTTCCTCGAAACGGGCCTGTTGGGGGCCTTTTGCGCCTTCGATCTGCTGCTGTTCTATGTATTTTTCGAGATCACCTTGATTCCGTTGTTCTTCCTGATCGGTGTCTGGGGCGGCCCGCAGCGGCAGTATGCCGCGTACAAGTTCTTCCTGTACACGCTGACGGGCAGCGTGCTGACCCTGGTCGGCTTGATCGCCCTGGTGCTCGGCGTGCTGAACCGCGG
>CAIYOB010000505.1 GCA_903927685.1 uncultured Planctomycetaceae bacterium | reverse complement strand
TGGGCAAACCACGCCTCCGGCTCGCCGGTCTGGGGATCGGCGCACAGGTCACGCTTGCCGCCGCAGGGGCGACGGCTGGTCGCATAGGTGCCGTAGTAGGGCACGTTGGCGTCGATCCAGGTGTAGATCCGCTCGCGGTCCTCGGGCGGGATCTTTCGGCCGCAGTGCTCGGTGTCGAGATAGTCGAGTAAGCGGCTGGCGTGCGAGCCAGTCCACAGCGGCTGGTTGACCGCCGTGGGCGTCCGCAACAGCCAGTAGAAATGAACCAGCGGCTTGCCCTTGGCCGCTTCCTCCGGCAGCATCTCGCCGGTGTCCATCTTGTGCTGACGGTACGAGCGGCTGCGGCCCAGCAGGTTGTCGTAGGCCATGTTGAAGAACCGCGTCTTGTCGCCGCTCAGGTCATATCCGCCGTCGGGATTGCCGCCGCTGTGGCATTCGACGCAATACCGATCCAACACCGGCTGAACGACGTTGACGAAGTCGATGATCCCATCCGGCGCCCAGGTGGGTTTTTGCGGCACGGAGGGCGGCCGCCGCGCCGCTCGGGGAGCCGGCAGGCGGGCGGGCGGCGCTGACGTGCGCGGCTCGTGACAGCCGATGCAGCTGAGCCGCTCGCCGGGCATGACTTGGATGCCCGAGGTCATCCGCTGCAACTCGCGGCCCTCGGCGTCGCAGGCTTGGAAATAGATCTCCCGCAGTGCCGGCACTTGGAAATGCGCCGAGCCGTCGTCTTCGACCGGCACCGTGCCCCAGCAACGCTTGGCGTAGTATGTCGCGTAGCTCATCAGCGGCGACTGGTCCCAGGCCCGCGGGCCGAAATCCACGATGTGCGGTGTGAGCGGGATGTCTTCCGTCTTGCGGACTTGCTCCATGATTCGGATCGACTTGACTCGCCCGCGTTCGATGGTGGGCAGTAAGCCCTGGTAGATGTCAGCCACCAGGCAGGTGCCCAGCGG
Source organism: uncultured Planctomycetaceae bacterium (assembly GCA_903927685.1). Next base: position 9,167 of record CAIYOB010000505.1, on the reverse strand, counting down.
CTGGGCGTCCGCCGGTTCCTCTTCCGGCAGTCGCTGGTTGGCGCCGGACCGTTGCGGCATGCCGGGCGGCCGCAGCGTGGGCCGCAGGACGATCGGAAAGAAGCAGTGCAGCTCCGGATGTTCATACACCAGCCGCTTGCGGTCCTGAATGTCGTGCAGGAAGATCCGGTACTTCTGCAAGTCGCCGGCGTAGGAACAGAGGAAGGACTGGTCATCCAGCGGAAACGGATCGCGGTAGGACCAGGCGTACGAGTGATCGGCGATCGCGGGAAACTCGCCGGTAAGCCAATCGAACCCTCGGCCGCGCGGCGTCTCCGGCCCATAGTCGCGAGCGATCCAGCCGATCGCGCCGTGTGGATAGCCGTGGTGCGGCGCAAACGTCGCCAGCACGCGGTTCCCCGCGCCGGGAATCGGCCGCGCTTGCCAGAAGGTGCCCGGATCGCGGACCGTATTGCCGAAGAACAGCTGATAGCCGGTCCCGTCGGGATTCTGCGTCCACAGACTCTGCCGATAAGTCAAATCCCGATCCACGTACTCCCAGCGCATGAACAGCACACGGCCGTCGGGCAGCAGCTGCGGCGTTGTGTCGGACAGCGTGTTCATGCTCAGGCACTGCGGCGGGCCGCCCCGCGCCGAGACGCGGTACAAGTTCGAGGCCGGGCCCGGCTGGCAGACCGTGTGGCCGAAGCGGCGCGTCGAGACGAAGACCAGGTCGCCGTCCGGCAATTCGCAGGGGCTGACGTCATAGAATGGGCCGTCGGTTATCTGTCGCAAGCCCGACCCGTCGACGCCGATTCGCCACAGGTGCCAATGCTGTTCGCCCTGGCGCGCATACGAAAAGTAAACCGTCTTGGCGTCCAGCGACAAGTTCATGTCGTAGATGCAGCCCGCGGGATCGGCGAACACCGTGCGGGGTGGATCGTCGGGCCGCTCGGGCTCCCACACGCAAATCGCACAGCCGGGCCTGGTGGGCCGCGCCGCCCAGACATCGCAGCCGACGGCGGGCGGCGAGGTCAGCATGTGCCGCGCCAGGAAGATGATCGGCGGCCGCTGGGCCAGTGATTCCGGCCAGGCCCCATCTCCGGGCGCAAGCCAGACGCGGGCCAGTCGCACCTCGCCGGGCTGTTCCAGGCGGATGGTCAGCCGGCCCGCGGCGACGTCCGCCGCGGGCGTCAGGCGGAAGGGCAGCCGCTGCCACGAGCCGGGGGCGACATCCAACTGGCCCTGCGCCAGGACTTGGCCCGCGACATCTTCTGCGGCGACCGTGAGTCGGACCGGTTGGTCAGCCCGGGCCCAGACGGCGCCTTCATAAACCTGATCTCGGATCCACCGCAAGCCCTCGTTCCGCGGGCCGGCGGAGGCGAGTCCCGCGGCGCCGTTCGCATCCCGCAGCCCGAGCACTTGGCACTTGCCGGCGGCAAACACTCCGCCGTCTTCGTGGCGAAAGTCGGCACGGCCGCGCGAGACGAGCGGAGTCCACGTGCTGCTGGTGCCCCAGCGCGCTGCGTCGCCGTCGGGTTGCGCCGTCTCGAGGGCGACGGGACGCATCGTCCCAGGCGCTCCGACGCGAAAATTCCGGCACTGCAGGCCGCCCTGCCAGACCCGGAATCCGGCTCTGCCGGCGGGTAGTGCTCGATTCCCGTCGTCATGGGTTACGATGGTCCGTCCGTTGACTTGAACCTCCAACCGGCTGCCCTGGCGGCGGAATGTCAACTCGGCCCACTGTCCCGTCGGCAAGTCGCAAGGCACGTCGCGAATCAACTCAAAGTTGTTGCGGTGAGCGCCCAGACGCAGGAGTTTCCCGGACGGGCTCACGGAGACTTCGTAGCCCCAGAAGCGATCGGCGCCGACGCCCGGCTCGGTCACACAGGCGATCAATCCCGACCACACGATCTGCGGCGCAAGGAGCACTTCCGCCGCCACCTCGCAGTCCTCGGCCAACGGCTGGTCCAGGAGCAGCTTGGAGCCGCCGTCGCCGAGCCCGGTCACTGTGCCGCCCTCGGCCTGCCACGCGCCGCCATAAGCGGCGAATCCCCGGAGCGTGACGGCCGGGACCGGCGGTGGTTGCAGGAAGCAGTCGTCCAACGTCATTCGGCTCACGTCCGCATCCGCGGCCGGCGCCGCAGCGAACGCTGTCAAGATCAGCGCTGCCGCGACAGAGACATGCCAGCCGCAGCGCCACGTCGTCCTAGACCATCTCATGGAGGCACTCCCGTAATCGTGCGATCCTCGGCATTGTAGCGGAATCGGCGGAACTTGCGCTGCCGCCCCTGTCTTTCCGGCGGCAATTTGATATCATAGGGCAGCGTTCGAGTTCGGCACGGCTGGTGAAACCACATTCTGGCGTTGGCCCCGCAGGCCGCTCCGGAAGGAGGAACTGTTCGATGAGCGCCGCCGAAATGAGAATCCTGAAGCTTTTCCGCCGTTACGAGGTCAAGCCCACGGAAATGCTGTTCGTCAACTTTCACGAATGCCGGGTGACGGCGCATGGATTTGCTGCCGCGATGCGGCGTCTGATCGACAAGGGGCTGGTCATCAAGGAACGTCCGCAGCAAGCGTACTCCTTGACTCGCGAGGGATACGAACTGTCGCGCTAGGACGGCGACAGCGTCCACGGTCGGCGCGGCCGGGGGCCATCGCAGCGAGCCGCCAGAGGTGAAACCCGGGGACGCGCCTCAATTGGCCCACCCCAGGGCACCCAGCCCTGACTTCAACAGCCCAGCACGAGCCGTCGGCAGATGCTGACGATCGCCGACTCGTCGGGTAGATGCCGAGCGTCGACGCCTTGGGCCAACAGCGGGCCGGCCGCCGAGGCGAAATCGTTCAGGTCGTACACGTTGAGAATCGCGGTCACCGCAAAGCCCCGCCGCTTCAGGTTGCCCAGGGCTACGGCGTGCTCTTCGGTCACCTTGGGCAAGATCGCCACGACCGTCGCGTCGCGCGGCATGCGGCTGGCGGTCTCGCCGATCAGTTCCGTCAGACTCAAACCGTCGGTCAGCTCGATGCGGGCCAGCGTCTCGTAGATCCGCATCACCTGTTCGGGGCCGCGCTGCGTTGGGACCACCACCGGCATCAAGCGGTCGCTGGTCTCGGCCATGCTGGCGGCCTGCCGAGCGGCGTCGCGGGTCCGGATGTCGTAGTCCCAGCCTTCCTGGCGAATGCGGTCCGCCGCGTCCCGGCCGTTGGTGACCAGCCCAATCTGCTGGCCCATCTCGTACACCGCGTTGGCCAGCGATGCCGCGGCCGTTACGGCCAGTTCGCTGCGCAGCGGTTCGTGGCGCGGATCGTGCGCGGCGGCGTGGAAGTCCAGCAGGATCGTCATGCCGGCCACCGTCGACGGTTCATAGACCTTGCAGTGCAGCTTGCCCGTTCGCGCCGTCGCCTTCCAATGCACCCGGCTCAACGGATCCCCGTCCTGGTACTGCCGCACGCCCGCGATCCGCGTCGGGTCTTCGTACAGTCGGTAGGACATGCGGACTTCGCCGATCGGCCGCTTCGAGGCGATGTCGTAGCCTTCCAGCGGCATGACCTTGGGATAGACCAATAGGAAGTGCGGTGCGGTCACGACTCGGTAGCGCCGATGCAGGCCGAACAGGTCTCCCGTCTCCAGGATCAGCGGCCCCAACTGATAATAGCCGCGCCGATTGCACTCCAACTGGTACAGCACATTCTTGGCCGCCCCGCTCCGCAGCATCGTCAGCTTGACGCGCCGGCCGTGAACCCGCAGGTTCGGCGGTTCGTGAATCAGGGCCCGCCGCGGCAGCAGGTCTTCGAGCAGCACCCACGGCACGGGGAACCGTCCGGAATTCTGGACGGTCACGACCACCGCCAGCGCCTCGCCGATGTTCGCGGTCAGCCGATTGCATTCCCGCTCGGCCGACAACCCCTCGGCCCAACTGCGCGTCAAGTAGCGGCTGACCAGCAGCACGCCCAGCAGTACGTACAGGACATAGACCAACAGCCCGAAATCCAGGATGAAGGCGAGCAACAGCAGCAAGATCGCACCGACCAACCAGTTCATGCCCAGATCGCCTCTCTCGCAATATCGACGGAACGTGAGCCCGGCCGCGGCGCCCGCCCGCGGGGCGAGCCGACACGTCCGGGCGAATCCGTCCGGTGTTGGCTCGCCGCCCGCATCTGTGTACGATAAGCAAGGGACGGGCAATCATCAAGCACCGCGGCGCGAGGTCAGGATGGGGTTGCTGACGCTGGAGACAGTCAACACACAACTGGAGTTGGCCGAGCAACTGCAGGCCGGGAGAGCGCACATGTTTGAGCCCCAGGATCTCCCCGGGCGTTACGGACGCGTCGTCAAGGCTCTGGACCGCCTGCTGCAGGCGATTGATTGCGAGGCCGCGGTGGGGGGCGGTTGGGCCGTCTGGCGTCATGGGTACTTGGGACGCGTGACCCGCGACATCGACATCGTGCTGCCGGCGGCCAGGGTTGACGAATTCCTCCGGGCGGCCAGTGTCAGCGGCTTTCAGGTCTTGCCGGTCCCGCCCGGACGCTGGCCCAAATTGCTGCATCGCGAGACCGCGGTGGACGTCGACATTCTGCCCGAGGGGGAACGGCCCGGCACGCCCGCCCGGCCGGCGCCGACAACGATCCCACACCCGAGCTGCATCGGCGCGGCCGGGACGACGCTGGCCTATGTTCGGCTGCCGTCGCTGGTCGAATTGAAGCTCGCTGCCGGCCGCAGCCAGGACCATGCCGACGTCGTCAAGTTGATCCAGGCCAACCCCGACCGCGTGGCAGCGATCCGGGAACACTTGGCTGGCGTCCATGCGAGTTACGCCGACGAGTTCGACCGGCTGGTGCAGCTCGCCGACGAAGAGGCTGAAGGAACTTGGTGAGCGTCGGCCCAGCCGACAGCGGCGGGCCCGACACTCGTTGCAGGCTCCGTTGCCGCTGTGGTAGTCTGGTGCGCTGCGATCTCCGGCGGCGGCCGAGAACGGCCGGGAATCCCGTGGGTCGACCAGGAGCAGATGCCTTGAACACCGAGGAACTGTACACGCGCCGGCTGGGCCGGTATACGGCGGCGTTGCGGAACGAGAAGCCCGACTGTGTGCCGATCCGCCCGTTTGTCGCCGAGTTCACCAGCGCCTATGCCGGCTATACCTGCCAGGAAACGGCGCACGATTACCGGCTGGGCTTCGCGGCGGCCCTACGCTGCGCGGCCGATTTCGATTGGGATGCTGTGGTGCCGAACATGATCGCCACCTGGACGGGCATGACCCAGGCGATCGGCTTGCGGTACTACCTGACGCCGGGCATCGACGTGCCGGCCAACGTGGGGCATCAGTACCTGGAACCGGCCGAGGAAGCGGCCTTTATGAAGGCCGACGAATACGACGCGCTGATCGAGGATCCCACCGGCTTTCTCTATAACGTCTGGCTGCCGCGCGTGGCCGCACCGCTGAGTCCCGTGGGCGGGCCCGCCACGTTCGAACACAACCTGTCCCTGGTCAAGGGCGGGATGGCGATGCTGGAGTTCTTTCACGCTTGGGGTGAACAGCAGCGGCGGCTGCGCGAACAGACGGGCACGGTCACGGCGATCGCCGGCATTCTGAAAGCCCCGCTCGACATCCTGGCCGACAAGCTGCGGGGCTACATCGGCATGGTGCTGGACGTGGAATCCCAGCCGCACAAGGTGCTGGCGGCGTGCGAGGCGCTGGCCCCGCACCTGCTGCACGTGGCGCTGGCCAGCGGCGACCCGACCGGCATGGCACCGGTCGGACTTTGGATGCATCGCGGCTGTGTGCCGTTTGTCTCGTATCGCACGTTCCAAGACATCTACTGGCCGACGCTCAAGCCGATCATCGCAGAGCTGTGGCGGCATGGGCGTCAGACGCTGTTCTATGCCGAGGGCGACTGGGACCGGCACTTGGAAACGTTTGCCGAACTGCCCGAGCGGAGCATCGTCTACCACGTGGACCGCGGCGACATCTTCGCGGCTCATCGCAAGCTGGGCGACAAGTTCTGCCTGTCCGGCGGGATTCCCAATCACCTGTTGAGTTTCGGCTCGGCGCAGGAAGTGCGCGCCATGTGCCGCAAGGTGATCGCAGGCGTCGCTCGTGACGGCGGCTACATTATGGACGCCAGCGCCATCATGCAAAATGATACTCAGACGGCAAATCTGCGGGCGATGACCGAGGCGACGCGCGAGTACGGTGTGTACTCGGACGGCCACGCCACCGCCCCGGCTCCCGTCGGGCGAGCCGCGGCGGCGGACCTGCGGCCGATCGGCCGGACCACGCGCACGCCTCCCGGCCTGTGCCGGCCGTGGGACGCGCACAAGTCCCAATTGCCTCCCGTCTGCGGCGACGAAGGGCTCGCGCGCCGCATCTGGGAGCAAGTCGACGCCTTGGGCAACATGTACATCTGGCAACTACTGCTGTCCTTCTAGCCGCCGAGCGCAATTGCGGCTGGCTCACGGACAGGCTAAGATATCCGACGATTCAACCGCCGATGTCGACCGCTCTGCCATCGCCAAATGACAGGCGGCACCCAACCGCATGGCGAACAGAACATCCCCGCCGCATTTCCGCTCTGCCGGCCGGCGCCGGCTGGCAGGGCCTCGACCCGTGAGGAGACTGCCCGATGCCTAAACGCTTTCGTGCCGGCCGTGTCCTGGCGATCTGTTTGGTCTCTGTCTGTGCAGCCGTCGCGTCCGGACTCGTCGGCGCGGCGGAGGAGACGCCGGCCTATCGCCCGGGCCCGCTGCTGCAGTCGATGCTGGACGGCGACTTGGGGGGCGTCGACGAAATCGTGTTCGCGGTCCGAGTTTCGGGACGCGACCACTGGTATGTGAACTTCGGCTATTACAGCTGCGACTACGGCCCGCCTGCAGACAATGCCTTTGGCAAGTACCCGGACGGGGACGCCCTGCGCGGCTACGGCGACGGCGGCCGGCTGTGCCGCCTCAATCTCCGCACGGGTCAGCTGACCGTACTGCTCGACGACCCCGAGGGCGGCGTCCGTGATCCGCAGGTGCACTACGAGGGCCAGAAGATCCTGTTCTCGTATCGCCGCGGCGGCACACCGACGTACCACTTGTACGAAATCAACCTCGACGGCACGGGATTGATCCAACTGACCGACGGGCCCGACGACGACATCGAGCCGGTGTACTTGCCGGACGGCGGGATCGTGTTCGGCTCCAGCCGCTGCCGGCGGTTCGTCAACTGCTGGTACAGCCGCGTGGCGACGCTGTACCGCTGCGAGGCCGACGGTTCCAACGTGCGGATGTTGTCCAGCAACAACGACCACGACAATCCGCCTTGGGTCCTGCCGGACGGCCGGATCCTGTACATGCGGTGGGAGTACGTGGACCGTTCGCAGGTTCATTTCCATCATCTGTGGACGGTGAACCCGGACGGCACGGGCCAGATGACGTTCTACGGCAACTCGTTCGGCGGGATTGCCATGCTGGACGCCAAGCCGATTGCCGGCACCAAGTTGGTGGTGGCTTCCTTCTCGCCGGGCCACGGGATGCCCGAGCACACGGGGCACGTGGCCATCGTCGATCCCACCTTGGGTCCGGACGACCGCCGCGCCGAGCGGCAGATCAGCAAGGGGCCGGCCGTCTGGCGCGATCCGTTCGCGTTGTCGGAAAAGTGCTTCCTGGTCGCCAGCCGCCAGGGGATTTTTGTGATGGACGGCGAGGGCAAGACCGAGCTGGTGTACCAATTGCCCAAGTCCGAGGCGCACCTGCAGTGCCACGAGCCCCGGCCGCTGCAGGCGCGGCCCCGCGAGCGGGCCATGCCGCCCCGCGTGGACGAGTCGCAGGGGACCGGACGCTTGTTCCTGGCGGATATCTACTACGGCCGGAATATGGCCGGCGTGCAGCGGGGTGAAGTCAAAAAGCTGTTGGTCCTGGAACAGCTGCCGATGCCCGTGCACTTCTCCGGCGGGATGGAGTCGATCAGTTTGGGCGGCACGTTCACGCTGGCTCGCGTCTTGGGGACCGTGCCGGTGGAAGAAGACGGGTCCGCGTTCTTTGAGGTGCCGGCGATGCGGTCCCTGTTCTTTGTCGCGCTGGACGAGAACGATCTGTCGATCAAGAGGATGCAGAGCTTCGTTACGGTCCAGCCGGGCGAGACCGGCGGCTGTGTGGGCTGCCATGAACAGCGGACACAGACGTTTCCGCAAAGCAGCGCTGCAGCCCTGCTGGCCAACCGGAACCGCCGCCCCGCGCCGATCACCCCGTTCGACGGCTTGGCCTCGCCGCCGGACTATCCGCGAGACATCCAGCCGATCCTGGACCGGCATTGCGTCCAGTGCCACAGTCCCGACCGCTACGAGGGCCGTGTCGACTTGACCGGCGACCACCAGCCGCAATGGTCGGTCAGCTACTATACGCTGCGCCGCTTCAACCTGGTTGCCGACGGCCGAAACGAGCCGTATGGCAACCGGGCACCCCGGACGATCGGCAGTTCGGCCAGCCGGCTGATGCAACTGATCGACGGCAGCCACTACGACACCAAGCTGTCCGAAGAGGGGCAGCGGACGGTGCGGCTGTGGATCGACGCCAGTGCCCCGTACGCCGGCACGTACGCCAGCCTGGGCTGCGGCGTCTATTCCGTTCAACTGCCGGGGCCGACGCTGGTCGGACGCTGCATTTCCTGCCACGGCCAGAACAAGGGCAAGCTCACGCTGGACGGTTATCGCGTCGAAGCGGCCTGCAACCTGGACCGGCCGGAGAAGTCGCTGTTGGTCCGGGCCCCGCTGGCTAAGGAAGCCGGCGGCTTGGGCATCTGCCAGGGCACCGTGTTCGCCAACACGGAGGACCCCGACTATCAGAAGCTGGTCGCCGCGATCCGCGCGGCGGGCAGCGAGTTGGCGACCGGCAAACGGTTCGACATGCCCGGCTTTCGACCCAATCGGTACTACCTCCGGGAGATGCAGCGATTCGGCTTCCTGCCCCGCGACTTGACGCCGGATACCCCTGTCGACTCCTACGCCACCGATCAGGCGTACTGGCGTTCGTTCTGGTGGCAGCCCGCGGGCGCGGAATGAAGCCCGCGGCATGAAGCCTGGCGTGAAGGCCACCGGTTTCGCCGGGGCTTGGTGGGAGTGGTCCGAGGTTGAGAAAAGACGCCGGGGAAGCGTGGCCGGGGTCGAGCGCAGCGAGCCCCCGGAATCCCCGCGGACTGTGGGCTCGCTGC
>CAIYOB010000504.1 GCA_903927685.1 uncultured Planctomycetaceae bacterium | reverse complement strand
CCGGTGGACAGCGAGATCGCCGTGTCGGGCTTGGCCACGTCGCCCAGCCGGATGTGGTCCGCGTCCACGTAGATGACCACATACTCCTCGCCCTCGGCAAGCCCGCCGATCGGATCGCCGCCGCCCGCCGAGTACACCACGCGCTGGCCGTATACTAGGCCGTGGCCCGGGATCGCGATCGTCCCGGTATCCGCATCAACGGCCCCTGACGCGGTGGGGTCGAACGTGACTGGGGTCCGGGTGGTCAGCGAATGCACGTCGAGGCCGAGGGTGGCCCCTTCGGAAAGCACGAGCGGGGTGTCGGGCGCGGCGAGGGCGCCGAGTTGCAGATGGTCGGCATCCACGGAGATGACCACGTACTCGTCCCCGGCGACGAGCCCGCCGATCGGGTCGCCGTCGGCGGCCGAGTAGATCACGTGCTGGCCGTCGGCAAGTCCGTGCCCGAGGATCTCGATCGTGCCGGTCGCCAAGTCGACCGACGGCGCCGTGCGCGAGCCGTCGAAAGTGCCCACAAAGGTGGTCGTCTGGAAGCCGTGGACGCTGCCCGTGGCGCCGGCGGCGAGGCTGACGGCAACGCCTGCCGAAGCGTGGGCGCGCGAGTCGGCGAGTTGCAGGATATTGTCGTCGACGCGGATGGCGTACAGCGTCTGGCCGTCGCTCAGTCCGCCCAGCGGCGCGCCGCCGCCGGTGGCGTAGGTAATCGCCTGGCCGGTCTCGAAGCCGTGATTCGTAATCACCAACAGATCGTCGGCGAGGTCCACGGCGTTGACGGTCAGGGTATGGGCGCTGCCTGCGGCTCCGCTTGCGGACAGGTTGACGGCAATGGCCGCCAGCGCGTTCGCGCGCGAATTGGCCAGCTGGATGCGGTCGTCGTCCGCGGCGATGACGAAGTAATCGGTATCGTCCGTCAGGCCGCCGATCGCGGTTCCGCCAGTCCCGGCATCGTAGCGCACTCGCTGGCCGGTGACGAAGTCGTGGATCACGTTCAGCACAATGGTCTGGCCGTCGGCGCCGATCACCGGTTCCGCCTCGTCATCTTCCCCGATCGTGCCGCCCGGGTCAAACGTCACGGTGCTGTCCACCAGGCTGAACTGCGTGCTCCGCGGCATGCTGATCTGCTGTTGGAAGTTCGGATCGGTGCGATAGACCACGGCGTCGCCGGTTGCCAGACCGTGGGCGCTGCCGAAGTCGATGGTGCCCTCTCCCGAGGTTTCCACCGTGTCAGCGACCTGGAACTCCAGCGGCGCCTGTTCGTAGATCAGGAGGTGGCTATGGTAGCCCGTGAAGCTGTGACTGGTTCCGCTGACGCAGCCACTCAGGGCCACGGCCGTGCCCGCCCGGGCGTCCCCCAGCGAAGCCGCGAGTTCGATCCGGTCCGTGCCGGTGACGATGACGTAGTAGTCCGTGTCGTCGACCAGACCGCCGATCGCCGTCCCGCCCGGACCGGCGCGGTAGTGCACCCGCTGGCCGGTGGAGAAGGTGTGCGTGTCGGCAAAGACGATCTCGTCGTCAGCGACCGTGGCGTCGTCGGCGCCCACGGGATCGAACGTGATCGTGCCGCTGCCGTCCAAGCGATGGGCGCGGCCGGCGGCGCCGCCGCTCAGCGTGAGGCCCCTGCCGGCTTCCGCATCCGTTCGGGAGGCGGCTAGGCGAATCCTGGCGGCCCCGGTGACGATCACGTAGTAGTCCGTGGCGTCGGTCAGGCCGCCGATGGCGGTTCCGCCGGCGCCGACGTCGTAACGGACCCGCTGGCCGGTGAAGAAATCGTGGTTGACGGCAAAGCCAAGCTCACTGTCCAAGATCGTGGCCGCGGTGCCGGGATCGACTCCGGTGGGATCGAACGTGAGCGCGCTGCTGGAGGCCAAGCCGTGCTGTCGACCGGCCGCGGCGCTGGCATCGAGCGGGATCGCCGCGCCCGCTTCCGCGTCTGCCAGGGATGCGGCCAGTTGTAGCCGGCCGTCGCCGAACGCGATGGCATAGTAGTCCGTGTCGTCGCTCAAGCCGCCGATGGCAGTTCCGTCGCTGCTCGCGTCGTAGCGAACTGGCTGGCCGGTGAAGAACGGATGCGGCGCGGCGAAGATGATCTGATCGTCCACGATGACCGTGTCATCGACGGTGGTCGGGTTGAACGTCAGCGTGCTGGAGGTGGCGCCGACTGCGGTCAGGTCGATCACGTAGTAGGTCGCACCGTCCAGCGTGAAGGTCTCTCCGCTGAGGTTTTCGGCCTCGGGATCGCCGGTGGCCAGCTTGAGGTGGGTTTCGTCGACCTTGCCGACGACGTAGGTGTCTTCGTTGACGAGGCCCCCGATCGCCTCGCCGGCGTCCGACGCGACCACGTAGTCGACCTCTTGGCCGGTGGCCAGGCCGTGCGCGGTGGGGAAGGCGATGGTGTTCTGGACCGCATCGACCGCGACCGCCGGCTCGAAGGACAGGATCGCCCTGCGGCTGAGACTCTGGGTCGAGTCGGGGTTGACGCGCAGCGTGCCGCGGGCGTCGAAGTCAATGGTCTTGCCGCGCACCAATTGGATGGTGTCCTGGTCGAGGACGACGACCCGGTAGGTCGCTCCGGACTGTAAGCCCCCGATCGCGGTGAGCGGAGTGTCCGGGGCGTCCGGATCGGCCGCCAGGTAGATCAGTTCCTGGCCCGTCTTCAGCCCGTGGCCGGGGAGGGTGATCGTGTCGTCGGCGGTGTCGACGTTCGCCAGTTCCAGTTCCCGCACGGTTTTCGCGCCGGCGGCGGTGATGTTGCCCTGCACCTCGGTGCGGATCTCGACTTTGTCCATGCCCAGTGCCAGCCCCACCCCGCCGTAGCCGTCAATGAACAGCGCCACGCCGGCGTCGGCGCTGTTTTCCACCGTCCCGCTTGCGGCGACATCGGCGTTCCCGCTGGCGGTGATCACGACCTGCTCGCCGATCAGGGCCTTGGACGTGGTGGTGGCGTTCGTCACAGCCACGGAGACGGCGGGGATGGGCGGGGCGTTCTTGGGATCATCCTTACTGGAACCACTGGAACCTCCTGAACCGCCTGAGCCACCGGAAGTGCTTTTCTTCTTCTTGGCCTTTCCT
>CAIYOB010000503.1 GCA_903927685.1 uncultured Planctomycetaceae bacterium | reverse complement strand
CGGCCAGCGGCGGGAACGTGGGGTAGATATCGCGGCGCGGGGGGCCGCCGTCGGGCGGGCGTTTGTTCAGGAACGCGTCGTGATACGGGGCGTTGGCGTCGACCCACGTGACCAACGCGTCCCAATCGGCCGGACTTAGCTGGACCTTGTCCCGGTGCAGCGGGTCGTCGAGCAGGACGCGGACCGCTCGGCTGCGGTGCGAGCCGAACTGCAGCGGCTGGGTCACGGCGGCGTTGCTGAAACGGTCTGAGCAGGCGACGAGCGCGGGCCGCGTGGCTTTGGCCTGGCCGGGGGCGACGCCCTGCAAGGTCCGGAACGATTGCAGCAGCCCGTCGGCGGCCCGGGTGGCGCTCAGGTCGATCCCGCCGTCGGGTTCGGCGGCGCCGTGGCACTCGACACAATGCCGGTCGAGGATCGGCTGCACCAGCCACTCGTAGCCCAGCAGCCGGTCCGCGCCCCAGGCTGGCGGCACGGGCGTGACGGGCGGCTTCTGTGCGGCCAGCGAGAGCCGGCGCATGTCGCTGGGGGCGAGCGATTGCGACTCGTGGCAGCCCCGGCAGCCGCGGACTTCACCCGCCTTGAAGCTCACGAACGACCGCATCCGCAGCACCTCCATGCCCCGCTCGTCCAACGCCTGGAAGTACAGCGCCGTGTCGGCCGGCACCGTGAAGTGGGCTGACCCGTCCGCCTCGACCGGCGCGGCGCCGATCACGCGGACGGGGGCCCAATCCGGAAAGTCGATTTGTTTCGTCCCGGCGTTGCCCGGCAGGTAATCCTGCTGGCCCCGCTCGGCATCGAACGGCCACGGCACCCGCTGGGCCACGCGGATGGCTTTGATCGTGCCGCGGGCCACGCCTGGCTGGCCGTCGTACACGTCACTCACGTAGCACACCGCCTGACCCTGCGCTCCGGCCGCGGCGGCGAGTTCCGGCCGCGACTGCGCCACGAGCGGCGGGCGCGGTCGTTGCTTGAGCGGGATCGGGTACGTGCAGGACAACACGGGGTCGCGGTGCAGCAGTTCGCGGTTGCCGAACGCGTCGATCAAGTACAGCCCGAAGGCGTTGGAATCGACGCCGGCCGACTGCGTGCAATTGGGCCGCGAGTAGGCGTACGAGACCAGGAAGCAGGATTCGCTCAGCGCCCACGGCGTCTGGTATAGCCCGCCGCCATCGCGTACGCCGCCATCGGCCACGGGCCGGCCAGCCTGCGGGCCTTCCTGCGGTTTCACGTCGGGCGTGACGATCGACAGGCCCGCCGCGGCGTTCAGGCCGCCGGTCGGATCGACAACCACAACCGGCCCGTAGGCGAAACTGTGATGTCCGGCGGCGATGGACACGAGCTTCAGCGAACGCGGGATCGACCGCGTGTCGCGCAGGCCGAGCGGCGCCGGCATGTGATGCTTGTACAACGCGTCGGACATCGTGCCGTCGGGGCGGAGCGTCCACAGGGCGTGAACTTCCATGAAGTGCCGCTCCTGGTATTCCCAGTGCGTGTACGCGATGCGGCCGTCGTCCAGGCTGTGCGGGTAGCGGTCGATGTCCTTGCTGTCAGTCAGCTTGCGGACCTGGCCGGTCGCCCGCGAAAGGAAGTACAGGTTCGGGTTGGTGTGGTCGTAGGTGTCGTTGCCGCACTCGGCCGCCCGCCCACAGCGGTCCGAAGCGAACACCACATCGCCGCTGGCACAGTAGGTGGGCTCGAAGTCGCTCCAGTACCGATCGTCCGTCAGCTGGACGGGCGGCGAGCCGTCCAGACGGCATTCGAAGATGTGCAGCGGCTCGAACAGCTGCCGCAAGCGAAAGACGTTCGTCCCTTCGATCGCGTACTGGGCGGTGTCGACCGGCGGCGGCCAGTGCGGCTGCCGGGCGTAGCTGAACACCACGCGATCCGCGTCCCACCACAGGTCCAAGCCCCAGACGTAGCCCGGCCCCAGCCGGCCGTCCAGCAGCGGCCGCGCCGTCCGGCCGTCGCGGACGTCTTCCAGAATGCAGATGTCGCCGCCCGGCTTGTGCTTCCAGGCGTACGAGCGGGTGATGTTCCGCACGGTGTGTGGCACGAACTGCTGGAGGAACACGAGCTGGCCGAAGTCGAGTGCCGGATTCGCCAGCGCGACGTCGCGGATCGCCCGCCGGGCGTCGAGCCACCGCTGCCGGGCGATGCTCGGCTGCTGCGAGGCCGGCGTGGAGGCCAGTTCGTCCTGCAGACGCTTCAGTTCCGCCAGCCGCCGGGCCACGAGGTCCCGGGCTTCGCTGGGACTCTCGGGACGAAAGGCGTCGGCCATCCGTTCGCCGCGAGCCACCAGTGCCTCGACCGACGATTTCAGCCGGGCCGGATCGCGATGGATGCCCAACGCCACGGCTTGTCGGACCCAATCGTGCTCCTGCCGCGCCGACTGGGAGAGGCCCGCGTAGGCGGTGTACCACGCCGGCGCCGGCTGCCGGGGCCAAGCGGCGAGTTGCCCGTTGTTCTCCGCCCCGACCTTCATCGCGATCGCCCACTCGGCCAGCCCGCGCGCGAACGGGTCTTCGTGCGCGAACAGTTCGCCGGCCAACTCGGCCAGGCCGTCGGTCAGCCGGTTCTTCTCGGCGATCCGCAGCAGCGTCTCGGCCACGTCCAGGCCGGCCTGAGGCTGCTGCCGCCACGCCGTTCGCAACACGTCGGCCGCGTTCTCCTGTTTCGCCAACTCGGCCGCGTCCAACGACAGCCCCAAGCCCGCCTCAGGACGCGGCGTCGCCCCCACAGCCGGCGCGGTCAGCAGGGCAGTCAGCGTGCAGAGGAAAGCCAGGGTTCGCATCAGTTCACCTCCATCAGCATTTTCGTCCCATCCCCGTCATTGGGACAGGTTGCGCAAGGGAAGTCAAGTCGCGTTCCCGTCACCGGCCGGCAGGATGTGCGAGTCGCCGCGGTCTTCGAAGTTGCGCCGTTCGGCACCGTCGCGTCCCCACCCGGCCTCGTGCCAAATGGCACGCGGTTAAGAGAAGCCAGGCATGGGTGGCCGGGGTCGAGTGCAGCGAGCCCCCGGAATCCCCGCGGACTGTGGGCTCGCTGCACTCGACCACAGCCACCCCGGCAATCATCCGTCCTGAACCTGGTGCCATTCCGGCCTTGTGCCGGTCGAGCATTCTTGTGCGTGCCCACGACCACCGAGACATGCCGTGGCAGCGTCCACGAAATTGGTCGTGGTCACGCAATTGGTCGATTATCGTTCCCGATTGTCGGGCGCGATACTTCCATTTCCCCGCCGCGGCCTTTACGATATCGGCGGCCAACTGAACCCACAGGGAGTATCGCACGAGCTGGCTCAGTTGACAGTACCTTCGCCCGCGAGGTCATCATGAAGACGGTCTTGGCAGCGTTCGCCGCCCTGCTGTTGTGCGGGCCGCAGTCGGCGCGGGGCGAGGAGGCATCCCGGTCTCATGGTAACGAGCAGGCGGGCGACGGCGGGGGCTTGGTGGTCGAGTTGGGACTGGTCGACGCCGACGTCACGGCCCGCCTGGCCGAGCCCGCCGCCATCCTGCTCCAGACCCTGGACGACGATCCACAGCGCGTGGCGACGGCCCGGAAGACGCTGGCAGACCGCGGCTTGACCGGCAAGGTCTCGGTCGAGTTGCTGGACGGCCAGCGTCTGCCCTATGCCGACAACCTGGTGAACCGGATCGTGGTCCAGCGCCCGTTGGCCGTGCCGCGGGAGGAACTGCTGCGCGTCCTGTGCCCGGGCGGCGCCGCGGTCTTTGCCGCAACCGACGGATCGGCGGCGGCGGACAAACTGGTCAAGCCGTGGCCGCAGGAACTGGACCAGTGGACGCACTTCTTGCACAGTGCCGCCGGCAATGCCGTGGCAGCGGACCAGTGCGTGGCGCCCGCCACGGCCCTGCAGTGGATCGCCGGACCGAAGTACTGCCGCAGCCACGAAATCGACTCGAGTCTGCCGGCGATGGTCTCGGCCAACGGGCGGTTGTTCTACATCCTGGACGAAGGCCCGATCGGCGTCACCGATCCGCGGTTTCCAGCCCGCTGGGTGCTGATCGCCCGGGACGCCTTCAACGGCGTATTCCTGTGGAAACGGCCGCTGCAGCCCTGGGGCTGGCAGCAGTGGAAGCCGGAACTGGCCGCAGCCGATTGGCGGACGCTCCGCGGCCAACGCGGACGATTTCCGACCGAGGTCCCGCGGCGACTGGTGGCCGTGCAAGACCGGGTCTACGTCACGCTGGGCTTTCACGATGCGCCGTTGAGCATCCTGGACGCGGCGACGGGCCAGACCCTGGTGACCTGCGCCGGGACCGAAGGCACCCAAGAAATCCTGGTCGACAATGACTCGGTGTTCCTGCGCGTCCAGCCGGGGCCAGCCGCCGAGGCGGCGCGGCGAGGCAAGAAGGTCTCGACCACGCTGATGGCTTTGGACGCCGCCAGCGGTCAGATCCGCTGGTCGCAGGAGGTCGGGAATATCAGCCCGTTGACTCTCGCCGCCGCCGGCGACGCGGTCGTCTTTCTGCGCGGTTCCAAGCTGTTGTGCTACGCCCAATCGGACGGGCGATTGCGGTGGGAAGCCGAAGGTCCCGCCGGCGGTGCGCTGGTAATTCACAAGCAGGTGGTCTTGGTCAGCGGCAAGGCCGGCTGCAGCGCGTTTTCGCTGGACGAAGGAAAGCCGCTGTGGCAAGGCCCCGGTACGGGCAACGAACTGCTGGTCATCGACGACCTGGTGTGGCGGGTCCAGGCGACCGCGGGCATCCTCGAACAGCGCCAGGACGACTGGCCCACGCTGTCGCGGCAAGCCGGAGCGCAGCTGTGCGGCTACGATTTCCAGACCGGCCAGTTGCGCCGGACCGTGGACATCGAGAACGCCATGTCCCCCGGGCATCACTTGCGGTGCTACCGGAGCAAGGCCACGGAGCGGTTCATCATCTATCCCAAGCGGGGCGCCGAGTTTCTGGACTTGCAGGGCGACGCCCACATGCGGCACGACTGGCTCCGCGGCTCGTGCCGATTCGGCGTCCTGCCCTGCAACGGACTGTTGTACAAGCCGCCGGATCAGTGTTTCTGTTACATCGGCGCCAAGTTGGATGGGCTGGTCGCCACCAGCGGCGCGGATACCACCGACCGTCTGGACGCCCGCGCGCCGGAGCGGCTGACGAAAGGCCCCGCCTACGGCGTTCCTCCAGCCACGCCGGCCGCCCCGGGCGATTGGCCCCTGTTCCGCGCCGACGCCCGCCGCAGCGGCTCGAATCCGGAGGCCGACGTCGCGCGTCAACTGCAGCCGAAATGGGACGTCGCGCTGGGCGGCAGGCTCACCCAGCCGACCATCGCCGCGGGGCAGGTCTTCGTCGCCGCCGTCGATCGGCACACGGTCCATGCGCTGGATGCGGCGACGGGCGAACGGCGTTGGCAATTCGTCGCCGGCGGACGTGTGGATTCGTCGCCGACGTTTCACGAGGGGCAGCTGTTGTTTGGAGCCAACGACGGCGGCGTGTATTGTGTGAACGCCGCCGACGGCGAATTGGCCTGGCGGTTCCAGGCCGCCCCCAACCCGCGGCGGATCATTGCGGACGGCCAAGTCGAATCGCCTTGGCCCGTGCACGGTGCGGTGCTGGTACTGAACGGCCTGGCCTACGCGGCTGCGGGGCGTTCGACGCTGGTCGACGGCGGCGCGTACTTCTATGCCCTCGATCCGAAGACCGGCCAGGTCGTCCATGAACGCCACGTGGCGCAACCCCAGCCCGATCTGAATCGGGACATCGGCGAACACTTTGCGATGGACGGTTCGAACATCGATATCCTGACCACGGACGGCGAGCATGTTTTCTGCACGCAGGAGATGTTCGACGCCGAGTTGAATTACGTCAAAACACCCTGGAATACCCGGCAGGGCGATCGATACCTGGGCCACGACCATCTGATCGCCACCGGAGGAATGCTGGACGACACGGGCTTCAACCGGATCTTCTGGACGTACGGCAACCGCTGGCCCGGTTTCTACTTCATGCTGTTGGCGCCCAAGTCGGGTAACCTGCTGGTGTTCGACGCCCGGCACACGTGGGCGACGAAGTGGTTTGTCGAGCGGAACATTCACAGCCCGCTGTTCGTGCCGGAGACGACCGGCTACCTGCTGTTCTGCGACCAGAACACAACGCGGCCGTTCCTGGTCGGCGATCCGGGCGCCCCGCCGCCGATCCGGTGGCTGCCGGATACGCTGATGGAGCCCTATCAGTACGACGGTCGCACGATCACCGACCGGTACGACGATTTTTCGGTCGAGGTCGACAAGGGAACCGGTTTCACCCGCGGCGAGCCGGCGGTCTGGCAGGAGTATCTGCCGGTCCGCATCGAAGCGATGGCGTTAACCCGCGAGACGTTGTTTGCGGCCGGCCCCCCGGACCAACTGCCGTCGGATGATCCGCTGGCCGCCTGGGAGGGGCGACTGGGGGGCGTATTGCTGGCGATCGATCCGCAGACCGGCCGGCAGATTGCGCAACGCACGATGCCGAGTCCGCCTCAGTTCGACGGCTTGGCCGCCGCCGGCCAGCGTCTGTTCCTCGTGACGCGCGACGGCAGGCTGACGGCGTGGGAGTAAACAGAGACAGTCACACAAGGAGAACCTTCAATGCCTTTCCCGATGAACCGTCGTGAATTCCTGGGAACCAGTGTCGTGGCCGGCGGGATGCTGCTGGCCGGCGGAGTCGCATTGCGGCCGCTGCAGGGGGCCGAAGATGCCGGCTGGCCCAAAATGCCGCCGCTGAAAATCCACGTCGTCTACATCGGCTTGGGCGGAGCCTGGCCCAAGCCCGAGTTCGATGCCCCCGCCGAGATCGAGAAGTTCCGGCCTTACCTCGATGGCTTGCAACAGCGGTTGGGCGATGTCGAGTTCATCGGCGGCGAACTGATCCCCAACACCCCGGCCGCGGCGGAGGAACTCGCGCCGAAACTGGCAGGCGCCGATGGCCTGCTGCTGGTCCACCTGGCGTTCGGCAGCGGTCAGCCGCTGCTCAAGCTGGTCGACTCGGGCCTGCCCACGGCGATTTTTTCCCAGCCGTTCAGCGGTCACGACTGGATGTACGTGCCGCAATGGCAAAAGGCCGGCAAGCGGGTGATCCTGGCCGCCTCGCGAGACCTGGCCGACATCGACCGCGTCGTCGCGCTGCTGCGCGTCCCGGCCCGCATGCGCCAGTCGCGGATCCTGGTCGTTGGCCGCGCCGCCGGCACCGCGCCGGCTTGCGACGCCGAGCAGGTGAAGGCCAAGTTCGGCACCGAGTTGGTCCCGATTACGCGCGAACAGCAACTAGCGGCGTTCGAGGCGGTCGATCCGGCGGCGGCCGAAGCCGAGGCCGAGCAGTACTGGCTGAACGCAGCCAAGCAGATCGTCGAGCCGACGCGGCGGGACATCGTGGACGGGGCCCGGCTGTTCCTGGCCCTGAAGAACCTGATGATCGAGAACCGCGCCCAGGCGGTGACCAGCACGCTGTGCATGCATAACCCCTGCAACGCCTGCCTGGCCTTCTGCAAGCTGAACGACCTGGGACTGGTCGGGGCGTGCGAAGGCGACATGGACTCGACGCTGACCATGCTGATGTTCGGCTACGCCTTTGGCAAGCCGGGGTTCATCACCGATCCGTTGTTCGACGTCTCCAAGAATGCCGTGATCCACGCCCATTGTGTCGCGCCGACCAAGATGGACGGCGTGGCTGGCGAGCGGCATCCGTTCTCGATCCGCACGCATCGCGACGACAACAGCGGGGCGGCCGTCGAGGTGGATCTGCGCGTCGGCCAGGAGATCACGATGGCCAAACTCGCGAACTTGGAGACGATGTTGTTGTCCGCGCAGAAGATCATCGAGATCCCCGACTTTGACGATCGTGGCTGCCGCACGCAGTGCACGGCCCAGGTCGCCGACGCCCGCACGATGCTGGCCAACTGGGGCAGCGGCGTGCTGGAACAGGAAGGCATGATGACCCTCTTACACCGTGTTGTGTTCTACGGCGACCATGTCGCCAACGCCCGAGATCTGGCCCAGTTGCTGGGCCTCAAAGTTGTCCTGGAAGGGTAACGACCAATGATCTATCGACGCCTTCTCCCGTTGATCCTGCTCGCGCTCGCTTGCGCCGCGACCACCCGGGCCGCGCCGCCGAACGTGCTGGTGATCCTGGCCGATGACATGGGGTATTCCGATCTGGGCTGCTACGGCAGCGAGATCGACACTCCCAATCTGGATAGCCTGGCCGCCGGCGGCCTGCGGTTCACCCAAGGCTACAACACGGCCCGCTGTTGGCCCACACGCGGTGCGATCATGACCGGCTACTATGCCCAGTCGATCCGCCGCGACGCGCTGCCGGGCGGCAAAGGCGGAGGCGGCGGCGTGCGCCCGGCGTGGGCCAGGCTGTTGCCGGAACTGCTGGCGCCGGCCGGCTATCGCTCGTACCATTCCGGCAAGTGGCACATCGACGGCAATCCCCTGCAACTCGGGTTTGCCCGCTCGCTGGATGTGACCGGCAAAGGCCAGAGCAATTTCTTTGACTCCAGCGGTGTGACCGAAGAAGGCCAGCCGATCGGCGCGGTCGAGAACTTCTATGTGACGACCGCCGTCGGCGACCACGCGGTCAAGTGCCTCCGCGAGCACGCTGCAGAGCATGCCGCGACGCCCTTCTTCCACTACGTCGCGTTCACCTCGCCACACTTCCCGTTGCACGCGCCGCAGGATTTGATCGCGAAATACCGCGAGCGATACCAGGCCGGCTGGAACGTCGTCCAGCAGGCACGCTACCAGCGGATGACCGGCCAGAGCATCGTGACCGCGGCGCTGGCGGACATGGAACGCGAGGTCGGACCGCCGTACGACTTTCCCGACGCAATCCGGCAGTTGGGGCCCGGCGAGATCAATCGACCGCTGCCGTGGCAGGAGCTGAACGAGGAACAGCGCGAGTTCCAGATCTCCAAGATGGCCATCCATGCCGCGATGATCGACGTGATGGACCAGCAACTCGGCCGGATCCTGGCCCAGCTGCGCGCGATGAACGCCTGGGAGAACACCTTGATCGTGTTTGCCAGCGACAACGGCGCCAGCGCGGAGATCATGGTCCGCGGCGAGGGGCACGATCCGCAAGCCCCGCCGGGTTCGCGGAAGACCTTCCTGTGCCTGGGCCCGGGCTGGTCCAGTTGTGCCAATACTCCGTTGCGCCGTCACAAGACGTGGGTGCACGAGGGCGGAATCTCGACGTCCTGGATCGTGCACTGGCCCGCGGGCATTGCCGCCAAGGGGGAACTCCGCCGGCAAATGGTGCACGTGATCGACATCCCGCCGACGGTACTCGAACTGGCCGGGGTCACGCCGCCCAAGGAGTACGGCGGCCAGCCGGTGCCGCCGATGCAGGGGCGAAGCTTCCTGGCGGCATTGTCCGATCCCCGGGCCCCGGTGCACGAGGAACTGTGGTGGTGCCACGAGGGCCACCGCGCCATCCGCGTCGGCGACTGGAAGTTGGTCGCCGCCAAGGACACGCCGTGGGAACTGTACGACCTGGCGACCGACCGCAGCGAGACGCACAACCTGGCGGACCGCGAGCCGGCGCGGGTGGCCGAGTTGGAGGCGGCCTGGAACCGGATCGCCGACCAATGCCGGACGCTGGCCGCTGCCGACGGACTCGAGACGGCCGCCGGCGGAGCCAAGCGGAAGCGGTCCCCGCGCAAGGCCAAGCCGGCCAGCGGCGGCTGAGGAACCCCTGACCAAGAACAAGCCACCCGCCGGAGAAAGCAATGAACGTATTCCGACTTGTTTGCGTCCTGGCCGTGTGCGGTTGGACGGTCGGCGCCGCCGGCCAATCCCCTGACCGCAAGACCGACGTCAGCATCCAAGGTTCGGCCTTCCAGATCAATGGCCAACCGACCTACGCGGGGCGGCAGTTCCGCGGTCAGAAGATTGAGGGACTGCTGCTGAACGCGCGGCTGGTCCAGGGCATCTTCGACGACCTGAACCCGGAAACTCGCGGGCGCTGGGATTACCCGGATGGACCGTGGGATCCGGAGCGGAACACGCGCGAGTTCCTGGCGGCCATGCCGGTGTGGCGCGAGCATGGGCTGTTGGCATTTACGCTCAATCTGCAGGGCGGCAGTCCCCAAGGCTACAGCCAGTCGCAGCCGTGGCACAATTCGGCGCTGGAGAGCGACGGGCGGTTGCGGCCGGACTACCTGCAGCGGCTCGAGCGGATCTTGGACCGCGCCGACGAACTGGGCATGGCGGTCATCCTGGGTGTGTACTATTTCGGCCAGGACCAGCGGTTACAGGACGAGGCCGCGGTGATCCGCGGGCTGGACAACGCGGTGGATTGGGTGCTGGAACACGGCTACCGCAACGTGCTGATCGAGGTCAACAACGAGTGCAACGTGCGGTACGACCACGCGATCCTGCGGCCGGACCGCGTCCACGAACTGCTCGCGCGCGTCCAGTCGCGGCAGCGCGACGGGCGGCGGCTGCTGGTCAGCACCAGCTACGGCGGCGGCACCGTCCCTCGCGAAAATGTCGTCCGCGCGGCCGACTTTCTGCTGCTGCACGGCAACGGGGTCGGCCAGCCCGACCGGATCCGCAAGCTGGTGGACGAATGCCGCGCGGTGCCGGGTTACCGCGGTCAGCCGATCCTGTTCAACGAGGATGACCACTTCGATTTCGACCAGCCGGACAACAACCTGTTCGCCGCACTCAGCCGCTATGCCGGCTGGGGCTATTTCGATTTCCGCATGCCGGGCGAGGGATTCGACGATGGCTACCAGAGCGTGCCGGTCAACTGGGGCCTCAGTTCGCCACGGAAACGAGCCTTCTTTCAATTGCTGGGCCAGGTGACCGGGGCGACGGGGACGCCGGTGAAGCGATCGGAGTGAATTCCGTTCGCCAAGCGGCGCAAGACGCTTGAGCAGGGCTCTTGGCTCCACCTCGACGTCGTTTAGTCTCTGATCGGCGGCTGGAACACGTACAATGCCTCGATACTCACCTCGCCGTCGCCGGAGCTGAGGATCTCGACGGTGTGGGGGCCGTTGGTCAGGTTCTGCACCAAGGGCTGGCACAGCAACTCGGGCTGTTCGGATCGGAAACTGACCGTGCCCGTGGCACAGCGGTAGACTTCAAAGGTAAAGGTGTCGCCGGTGCCGTTGCCGTAGATGACGGGGCTGTCCTTCCGCTCGGTCCGACTGTGCCGCCACAGTTTGGGATCGATGGCGATCTGGCCCGAGCGGCTGACGAACGGCTGGGCCACGTTGCCTTCGCCGTCCGCGCCCGTCACGCTGCCTTCCAAGCGGTAATCGCCCGTGTCGCTGGTCATCGTGATGGTCCAGGTCTGCGGAACCGCTCCGGCGCGGAGTTCCACGGCGTGCGGCGCGACGTCGCCGGGGCCCGGACCCTTCAGCGCACGCGGCCAGACCGCCGGCTTGGGCTCGATGTAGGTCGTGCGAAAGGCGGGCGCCTGGTCTGCCGGGACGCCGTCGATCAGCACCCGCGCCGTGCCGCCGCCGAAGGTCTTGCGGCCGATCAGGTCGATCCGGTTGCCGGTGAAGCAGACCTTCAGGCACGCGTCTTTCTGGGCGGTGCGCAGCACCCCGTCCGACGCGGTCCACGGGCCCGTCACGGTCACCTGTTCGGTGCTCGTGGACACCGGCGGGGCCACCGCGATTCGTCGCTCGCGGGATTCAGGTGTGACGTTGAACTGTTCGGGTTTGGCAATGTGCCGACAGATGTTGTCCCAGATCCGGATCCGTCCGTGTTGATTCTGGTGTACGGCATCGCCTAACAGTGCCTCCGGTTCCAAGCCGGACTGCTGCAGATAGTCCGCCAACTCGCGGCGGTTCTCGACGAACTCGGCGTCATGTTTGCGGCAGACCTCGCGGACTTCTTCGATTGGCACTCCTTCGAAGACTTCGATTCCTTCCGGGGTGATTTTGCTCCCTTGAAAAAAGTGCAAGCTGGGCACAATCACGTCGGCCGTGGTGGATCGGCGGATCTCGGTCAGCAGGGCGTCAAGTCCAGCCAGCGAGCCGTTGGTGTAGGTCAGGATCAGGTCCGGCTGCTCGGCGTTGACGAATTGGCGGAGCCAGCCGCGGGCGAAATCCCACGGCGTGCCGCTGCCGGCATGCTTCTTGTAGACGATCGGCGGCGCGCTGGGAAACCGCTCGCGGATCGCTCGGATCAACGGATAGCCGTCGCCCTGGAAATTGGTCCAACTGGAGCCCACGGCCCAAATTAGAAACGGCCTGCCGGGCAGGCCGGCACGGCCTTCCCACTTGGCCACGGACAGGGCCAGATTTCTGCCGTCGTCCG
>CAIYOB010000502.1 GCA_903927685.1 uncultured Planctomycetaceae bacterium | reverse complement strand
ATGCGGCTGCCGCTCGACACCGATCACCAACCGCAAGCAGTTGCTTCTGCTGCCGGAGAAGCAGGAGATTGCCCTGGGGCAGTCAGCCTACCAAGAGGTCACCAGCCAAGAGCCGCAGTCGACCAATTCCAAGTTCATCGAGCTGGTCAACCGCGTGGGTTTGCGGATTGCCGATGTGGCCGAACGGCCGGACTACCAGTGGGAGTTCCGCGTCCTGGCGTCCCCGACGCAGAATGCCTTCTGTCTGCCGGGCGGCAAGGTCGCGGTTTACGAGGGGATCGTGCCGGTTTGTGAGAGCGAAGCGGGCTTGGCGGTCGTCATGTCGCACGAAATCGCCCACGCCTTGGCCCGGCACGGCGGCGAGCGAATGAGCCAGAACTACGCCGTCGAAGGCGTCCGGCAGACGGTTCAGTACATCGCCAATCAGAAGGAACTCAAGAACAAAGAGGTCGTCCTGCAGGCGTATGGAGTCGCGACGAAGTACGGCGTGATCCTGCCGTACAGCCGCAGGCACGAGTCCGAGGCGGACCACATGGGCATCCTGCTGATGAGCAAAGCCGGCTACGACCCGGCCGAGGCCCCGCGGTTCTGGACGCGATTCGCCGCCGCCACCCCGGGCAACAAGCCGCCGGAGTTCCTGTCCACGCACCCGGCGGACGAACGCCGGGCGGCGGACTTGGCGGCACTCGTGCCCCAGGCGGGCGAATTGTACGCACAGGCGGCCAGCAAACACGGCCTGGGGGAAATGGTCGCGAACAGTCGCGTCGCCAGCCGCGATCTCCAGCTGACTTCCCAGCTGCGGCTGAGCGAAGAACTGCCTCCCCCGCCACCGCATGTCGACTTGACGACGGGGGCTCAACCCACCGAGCTGCCGCTGCTCCCCAACCAGGGCCCCGTGTATGGCCAAGCCCTGGCGCCGCGCTGGATGCGGTAGACCGGTGCGAGCGGTCAGATCACGTCGGCCAGCCAATCCACTTCTTCAGAGTAGACCTCGTCCTCGCCCTCGACAGCGACTTTCTTCTCGTCCACGATGTCCGTGTCCGTCGATTCGTCGTACTGCATCAAGCGGGGCATCATGTACGGCGCGATTTCGCTGTCGAGCGACTCGTCTTCCACGATGGAGTCGAGCGACGTGCCAGAATCGGCCCCGTCGTCCAGCGTGTCATCCCAGGCCGGAGCTTCGCTCAAGCCGTCATCGTACCAGAGCGGCGCCACGCGACTGGCCGCCTCGTCGGCCGCCAATTCCTGGCCGTCCCCGTTCAAAAAGTTGATCACTTGAACGGCGTCCGTGGGATCCAGGCAGCGGTCACCGTTGACGTCGACGTAATAAGACATCTCGGCGCCGGATACCGTCGTCAGCGAAAGCCCTTCGTTGACTCGGTTGATGACCAACAAAGCATCAAAAGGCGTCGCCCAACCATCGGCGTTGACGTCGTCGGGATTGTCCACGTTCTGCCAGGGCGAGGGTCCCATGGCGGAGAACAGCATGATTTCGGCCGACTGATCCTCGACCGCGACGACGTCCTCGGCGCCGGTGAGCGACGTCCGCATCAACAAGGGCTCCTCCACCACTTCTTCGGTCTTCGTCGTGTCGTCCACGCCGTCCGCCGTGACGGTTACCCAAGTCTCTTTGTCCGTCGCCGACCCATCCTCAGCCGAGAGGTACATCAGGACAGGTTCGCCGTCTTCAACCAACACTCCGTCTTCCGCAACTTCGGCGTCCACCACTTCGGCGTCCGCCGCCAAGAATCGCATCCGCACAGGCAGGTCCTGGTCGGTGATCTCGGCGTCGGGCGTCCCTTCGTCGGCCCATTCGACCAGAGCCTTTTCGTCGGTGTACTCGACATACTCTTCTTGCCAGACCGGCTTTTCCAAGACTTCGCCGTCCAGGAGTTCGCCGTCCAGGAGTTCGCCGTCCCAGGTCTCCCCGGCATACGCCTCGAACGTGACGAACTCGGTTTCCTCCACCGGAACTTCTTCTTCCAGGTAGAAAGCAGTGACAGCGAAGACCTCTGCGTCCGCCGGCACTTCCTCGCCCTTGTCCAAGACCACCTCTTCGACGACGGGCATTTCCGCGGAGTACGACATGAAGGTCCGGACCGGCGAATCGACGATCAGCTCGGACGACTCGACCGCGACCTCGGCGGCCTTCTCGTCGCCGACGGGCGATTCGTCAAACAGCGTGGCTACCGTCAGCAATTCGACGTCTCCAGAGTCCATTCCCCCAGTCAGCAGGTCACGGCGTTCGAGCCGTTCCAAGACGGGACGCCTTCCGAAAGCCGAACGCGAGAGCAGGTGCTTCTTGGTGGACTTCGAGCGAGGACGGATCCGCGGCAGTCGCGAAACACGACGGGACATGTGCAATTCTCCTCAAAACCAGCAACAATGACTTGAGTAATGTACCACTTTCTGCCCGCCTGTACAGCGACTGGCAGCTACATTTGCGGATATCCGACCCTACAACCCAGCAAGCCTCATTCTGTCCAGATTGCCTTCCTTGCCTGAGTAGTTAGGCGTCATCGGCTGGAAAACGTCACTCGGGAAATCGTATGGGGACGAATTCCGTCCATGCGGTTTGTCGGAAGCAACATGGCATAGGTTCAACGCGTCGAATAAAATCTGAGGCGCAGTGTGACAGTGGGGGCGAAAGGGAGCCTAGGCAATAATGGACTCCGCGGCGAACAACGTGGGTGAGCGGGTCAGGCAGTTCCTGAGCCTGGGTGTGCAGCATGCCGACCCGGATCGGCTGGGGAACATCCTGCAGCTCTATTGGAATTATCTGCATTTGCTGGCGGAGGCCCAGTTGGACCGGCGGTTGCGCGCGAGGTTCAGTCCCTCCGACTTGGTTCAGGAGACGTTATTGGAAGCCCACCGTGATTTTTCGCAGTTCCGCGGAAGCACGGAGGCGGAGTTCCTGGCATGGTTACGGCAGATTCTGGTGCACAACTTGATTGTCGCCGTCCGGCGGCACTTCAAGGCCGGCAAACGGGATGTTCGGCGGGAGGTCTCGCTGGAGCAGGT
>CAIYOB010000501.1 GCA_903927685.1 uncultured Planctomycetaceae bacterium | reverse complement strand
TCGGACGGCAGCCGTCTGCCCAAGCTCGTCTCTCCCGCGCCCCCGGCCACAGTCCGGTGCCATTGCAGCAGCGCGGCGTAAGCCTCGGCCGCCGCGTTGGCTCGGCAAGCCGCCAGCAATCGCCGGGCCGCCGCGGCCGCGGGATCGGTTCGCCTCACGCGCCAAGCGGCCAGCAACCTGGCGGCTGCTCCACGCACCAACCAGACCGCCCAGCCGGTGGTCAGGAGTAGAGCGAAAAGCGGCCAGCGAGAAGTTCGCGTCGGAGCATCCGGTTCCGCAATAACGGCGGCAGCTCGAACGTTCACCACCCGGCCCGGAAGGGTCTGGTGTTTCAATGCACCCGCGTCCGGATCCCACCAGCGCACCGTGAGATCCGGCAACGAAAACGTCCCCGGCCGTTCGAACTGGTACTTGATCGTTTCGTTCCTCTCGGCTCGGAAATCGCCGCGCTCCGTAAAGTCCTGCACAATCGGATCGGTGGCATAGCAGCGGACTCCTGCCGGCGCTTCGATCGCCACGGGTGGGAACATCATGGCCGTCGTCCCGGCAGCTCGGCGCGAGATCGTGCGCGCGATTACATCGCCGGCCTGGACGGAACCGATCGCAGCGGGCTGCCAGGTCTGGCTCGCCTCGATATCCCTGGCTGCGACGACCACCCCCAGGTGCTCGGTCCCCGGCGGGCGCGTCGACTGGAACCGCAACTCCGGAGTCAACCCTTCCACCGGTTCGGCAGCGGCGATGAACGTTTTCTTGCCGGAGAATCGCACCAGGAACGCGGGGATGACGATCGGTCCCGCACGTTGAGTGAAAACGGTGAATTCGTGCCGCTGGGTGAAGTACGACTCGTCGCCGATCTGCTCGCTGCCGACCACCGGGTTTCCGGCCCGCACGAACGCCGTCTTCGGCAACTCGGGCAGCGCGAAGGACGCCGTGCCGCTGAACGGGCCCGGTGAATAGAGGGTGACGATCAACGGCACCGCTTCGCCCATCCAGGCCGTGCTCTTGCCCAGTTCGGCGCGGACCACTTCGGCGGCGGCGGATACTGATGGGCAGGCTGCCAAGAGGAGCATGCCAACCAATCGTGGGACGGATTGCCAATCCGTCCGCGGACGCTGCGGATCATGTGGGACGGATTGCCAATCCGTCCTACCTGCGTACCATCCGTCCTTCATGGTTCGCCTCGCTCTTCCCGTGCGCCGGCCGCAAGCTGATAGGCGAATTTCGCTTTCAAGAAATCGGCCGGCTTCGTCTGCACGCGGCGGAGCCACAGCGCCTGCATCTCGGCTGCGGACAGCGTCGGTTCGCCTTCGATTTGCGTTTCCTGCCCGCCGCTCTTCGGCCCCTGGTCAAACCTGATCTCGTCGGCGCCCAGCGTCTGATCGCCCCGATCCTCGCCCTGCCGAGTCAGCAACCGGGCGCGGGCGGCTGCGATGTCGCGGTTGATCCGCGCAGCCTCCCAATCCGGCCGCAGTTCGAGCGCTCGCTCGTAACGCCCCACCGCCGCTTCGTACTTGCCCAGCATCACCAGACAATTGCCGCGGTTGTATTCGGCCTCGGGCGTCGCGACTCGCGCCCAGGCCTGCTCCGCCTTGGCGAACTCGCCGCCACGGAACCACGCGACTCCTTGCCACAACGGATCACGAAACGCCTCGGCAGCGGCCGCGAAATCGCCGCGTTTCATTCGCCGTTGCCCCAACTGGTCGGGCGTGAACCACAGGCCGGACCAGCTGAGGCCGGCGAGCGCGGCAAGCAACGTCATGTACCTCATCGGCATGTCTCCTTAGGCATCTGCGCGGGCCGGATCGTCCGCCGATGCGGAACGCGACGCCGCGTGCTCTCCATCCCCGTCGTGCACACGTCGAAAGGTCAGCAGAGACAGCCAGGCCAGCCAGGGCACCAGCCACCAACCGGCCTCCGCCCAGCGAGTGCCTTCGGCCGCCGCCGCGACCGCCACGGGTGCTTTCGCCGTGCGCCGCACCAGGCTCGACACATCCGCCGAGTCGGGCGTCAGCGACGTGACGCTCGCCCCTAACCCCTTGGCCGCGTCCTGCAAGGAATCCCACTCGGGCGTGCCCGTGGGAGCCACCACCAGGAAGTGAACCGGCCACGGATACTCTTTGCGAAAGGCCTGCCAGACCGAGTCGTCTTCCGGCGGCGCAGCATCCGCCAGCACCACGATCGAGCCGCCCGACTCGTTCAACGTTCGCGCGGCCAACCGTAGCGCCGCGGCCAGGTCGTTGCCCGGGCGAGGCATGATCGCGGGGCCGATCTCGGCGGCCATCGCGGCGACAACCGACGTATCCCGCGTCGGCGGAAGCACCAAGTGGGCGGAACCCGCGTAGGCGATCAGTCCCAGGGGCTGACCCCTCCGTTCCGCGGCGAAATCGGCGACCTTCAATCGCGCACGCTCCATGCGGCTGGACGACAAGTCGGCGAGCTGCATGGTCTCGCCGGCGTGCAGCACCAGCATCACCGGTACGGGATCGTCCGCAAACGGCGAAGGTTCCGGCCGCCACGTCGGACCGGCAACCGCCACGACGGCGGTCAGCCAGGCGGCAAGCTGACCGACGCCTTGCCAGCCAAAGTGGGACGGAATGCCATTCCGTCCCACGGTCAGGGCCGCCAGCAGGTCGCGGTCCATCCAAGCTCGCCAGCCGCGCAGCGGATCCTGCCGTGTGCGCACCAGCCACCAGAGCCACACCAGGCCGGGCGCCAGCAGCAACCAGGCAGGGCGGAGGAAATGGAAGTGTTCGAGGTGGGTCATGACTCGCTGGTCTCCAGTTCGAACGTCCGCGGATTGACGCGCAGCCGAACCGAGGTCGCGGCGCCGCTCGCGCGTGCGCGTCCCGCCACCAGTTTCAGAGCGTGCGCTGCCAGCGAGACCAGCAGGGCAGCAGCGACCGGCCAAAAGTACAAATCGCGCCGCGGGCGGTGACTGACGGTCTCGACTTGCCGCGTTTCGATTTGATCCAGGCGCCGGTAGATGCCTGACATTTCCTCGCGGTTCAGGGCCAGAAAGTACTCGCCGTTGGTCACTTGAGCGACCGCCCGCAAGGCCGCCTCGTCGAGCGCCTCTTCGCCGACCGTGGTCGGGTCCCCGATCGCGACCGTGTGGATCGTAATGCCACGGTCCCGGGCCACTTTCGCTGCCTCGGCGGGCGGTACCGCGCTGCCGGTGTCATTCCCGTCGGTCAAGGCGATGACGGTCTTTGTGGGAACCTCGCTTTGCTCGAACAGCTTGATGCCCAGCCCGATCGCGTCGCCAAAGGCGGTGCGCGGACCTGCCATCCGCACGGCCGTTTCATCGAGCAGTTGGCGGCACAGTTGCAGATCGGTCGTGAACGGCGCCTGCAGGAACGGAGCCGTGCCGAAGACCACCAAACCGACGCGATCCCCCTGCCGTTGCCTCAGAAACTCGTCCAGGACTTCCTTGACCGCTGTCAGCCGATCGACCGACTGGCCGGCCGCGTTGGTGAAATCCCGCTGGTCCATCGAGCCGGACAGGTCTACCAGCAGCAGCAGGTCGCGCGTGGGCAGCGACCGCTCGACCGGCGGCTCGAGCCATTGGGGCCGTGCCAGTGCCGCCAGGACCAACAGCCACACGCCCCAGCGCACCGCCAAGGGCAATTCGTCGTCACCCACACGACGGCGCGCTTTGCCTCCCGCCGCCAGGACCCGCGGCAGGAACGGCACGCGGACTGCCGGGCGCACGACGCGCCGCGGCGGCACGAGCCACCGGACAACGGCCGGCAGCGGTGCGAGCCAGAAGACCCACAGGTGCGCGAAGGTCATCATGGGCCAGGCCCTTGGTTGCCAGTCTTGTGACTCCGAATCCACTCGGCCGCGAACGCGGCTAGTTCGCCGACCTCGGCACCGTCGCGTTCGGCATAGGCCCCGACCGTCAGAGCCTGGCTCACCGCGGCGGGAATCGGTCGGCCGCCCGTCTCGGCCAGCCACTGGACCCAGGCGGAACCGGTGAGCGATGCAACCTGGGTTCGCGGATAGGCAACCAGGGCCACGCGTTTGAGCACCTCGGCAAGCGCTGCGGCGCTTTGCGTGCCACGAAGCGCACGCAAGGCGGCACGGCGGTAGGCATTGGCACGCCAGCGGCGCCACCGATAGACCGCCGCCAGGACGGCGATCAGTCCCAACGCGGTCAGCAGAAACCACCAACCGGGCGCCGGCGGCCACCACGGCACCGGCGGCGGTGTCACGATGTCTCGCAGGTTCGCCAGACTGGCAGGATCGGAATTCATGGAGAACGCCTTTCGTCGGCGGAATCGTGGTCCGTGGGACGGATTGCCAATCCGTCCTACGCCTATAGTGGGACGGATTGGAAATCCGTCCTACGTCTTCTGCCCGCCTGGCTGCCCGCCCAACGCCGCCAGGACTTGCTCCGGAACCGGGTCGTGCGTGCAGATCGGCAGGATCGGGATGCGCAGCGCCCGCAAGTGCTCGCGCAACTGCTCGCACCGCTGGCGGAACTCGATTTCCAAGGCCTGGGCGAATTCGCTGCCCTCCGGGATCGCAACTCGCCGCCGTCCGTCCGTCGCCTCCATCGCGCCGCTGGCGGGAAGACGAATCCCCGCCGGATCGTAGACCAGCACCGCCAGGACGTCGTTGTGGGCCGCCAGACGCGTCGCCAGCGCCCGGGTCGTCTCGTCGTCGCCGTCATAGTCGGTCACGAGCACGACCAGGTGATCGTGTCGCGCCACGTTGGCCGCACAGCGCAGGGCGTTGTTGAACGCTTCCTTTGCTCCGGAAACAGACGCGGCGGACAAGCGGCCGTTCATGCGCACCAGTTCATGGCAGATCCGCAGCACCGTGCCACGGCTGCGCTGCG
>CAIYOB010000500.1 GCA_903927685.1 uncultured Planctomycetaceae bacterium | reverse complement strand
TCGGGGCTGTCCGGATGCTCGTCCAATTCGGCGCGGAACAGGAACTTGGGTGAACACAGCACGGCCTGGAAAGCCAACTGGAGGCCGGCTTCCCACGACTGGCCGCCGCGGATGGCCGATTCGGCGAGCCCCGCCAACCGTTCGACTTCATCGTCGGTCGCGGGCCGCCGGTAGGCCCGGGTCGCAAACCGCCGCAGGACCTCGCGCGTCTGCTCGGCCTGCGGCGCGTCGGCCGCACAGGCGAGCAGTCGCTGGCGGCTGGTCGCATCAAGGTTCGCTGCCCCGGCCGAGTTCTGTTTGTCCGGCGCCGTCGGCTGGACCGCAAACGCCCGCTGCACGATGCTCTCGGCCGCAGCCAGATACCGCTCCATCAGCACCGGCGACATCGTCAGGACGTCGCCGATGTTGTCGAACCCGTGGCCGACGTCATCGGACGGGAAGTCCTCGGTCGGATCAAAGTCGACGCCGATCAGGTCGCGAATGGTGTTGCGGTATTCCGTCTTGTTCAGCCGCCGCATCGTCACCCGGCCCGGGTCCGGCTTGCCCTCCCGAGCCGCCCGTTCGAACGCGCTGCGAACGGCACGCACGAAGGCGCCGCGCTCGTCCGCCGTCGGCTGTGACTCGCCCTCCGGCGGCATGCCGCCGGTCTCGACCATCCCCAACACGGTCTTCCAACGGTCCGCCTGCTTGACCACCGCCGCATCGTCGCGGAAGACCGTCAATGACAACTCCGCCTCCGGCGACGAATCGCCGTGACAGTCGTTGCAGTATTTCTGCAGGAACGGCGCCCCGGCCTCGGCAAATCCCGGCCCCGGCGGCATGTCGGCCGCTGAGACCGAAGCACAAACCGCGGCAGCAAAA
This sequence comes from uncultured Planctomycetaceae bacterium, assembly GCA_903927685.1. Next base: position 1,453 of record CAIYOB010000500.1, on the reverse strand, counting down.
CACAGCCAGGTGACAGGATGCCTGATCGCCGCTGGTAGGTTTCTTGCCTGAGTTCCTGGCCGCCGTTCGTTCGCCGCCATGGCCTGCGTCCTCCGCCGATTCAATTTGCCTCGCGAAATCCAGCCGAATTATAGATCAATGGCGGTTGATGAAAAGGTGCCGGCATCCCTTCCGTGCGGACACTGCTACGGAAGCGTGTACCGGTGCGGATTGTGACCAGGCAAGCAGAACGGGGAGACAGAACTGGGAGAACCTCGTCATCCCCATCCTCCCCCGTCGCGCAATCCCTAATTCCCGGCACGGCATTTCAGTGCCGCGATCGGCGCGGCCGATCGTAGACGACGGGCCATGATTGGCGAGCCGGGACTTGGCTCGTCGGCCCGTCAGCGTCTCCCGCTTGTCCGTGGGGAGCGAGAAGGAAAGGAGTCTGCGGTGAATCTCCGGATTATGACGATCGGCGGCGTTTTTTCTCTGGCGTTGGGAGCTCCCCTGGTACCCCTGGCAGCCAATGCACCCGGCACGGTAGCCAATCCCCCCCGTGCCCCCTACCGTGCTGCTCTGCCCGGCGCCGCGGCCGACCGCGCCCCGGCGCCGTCTGCGGCCGCCTCGGTGGCTTCGCGAGCGACGCGCGGTTTGTGGAGCAATCCCGGTTGGGGGCAGCCCCCCGAGGCGTCTGCCGAAATCAGTTCGGACGCCGTCTCACCCAGCCCGTCGATCCCGCCCACGGCCGGCGACGCCCTGGCCGCTCCGCCGTCGCGGACGCTGGTCCAGCGGATGCGAGATCGCCGCATCATGCAATTGGAAAAGCAGGCCCAGCGGCTGCGTGAGATGTCACTGCAGGATGGCCAACCGCTGCTGGATGTGCGCGGCAATCCGTATCTTTCCGGGCCGGAGACCTCGGACCTGCAAATCGACTTGGGTGTGCCCCAGGACGGTCCGCGTTCGGCGCGGGCCTATCGCCGCACGTTCGAGGACTCGACGCCGGTCGCCGATACTCCGCTGATCGAATCGCCGCAAGAGTCCGAGCCGGTGGCGGGGATGCTTCCGCCCGAACTGAACCCGCCGGCCGCCCCGCCCGTGGACGTCCAGATCGAACTTCCGGGCGATCCGGTGCCGGCCTCGCCCAGGCCGACCCTCCAGGCCCGGCTCCGCAACTGGTGGTCGCCCACGGTGCGGTAGAATGACAGATCATGACGATTCAGATCACATGCGTGCTCGCCGCACTCGTCGTCGGACTATTGCTGGCCGCCGGCCTCGCCCCGGCCGCCGACCGCCCCAACCTCGTGCTGATCCTGGCCGATGACATGGGCTACTCCGATCTCGGCTGTTACGGCAGCGAGATCCAGACTCCCAACCTGGACCGGTTGGCCGCGGGCGGCGTGCGGTTCTCGCAGTTCTACAACTGTGCCCTGTGCGGACCGTCGCGAGCCGCGTTGATGACGGGATTGCTGCC
>CAIYOB010000499.1 GCA_903927685.1 uncultured Planctomycetaceae bacterium | reverse complement strand
CGATCTCCGCAGCGCGTCGCACCAACTCGAGGCGCGAGTCCTGTTGAGCCAACTGTGCGCCGCAGGCGGCCGGACCGCGGAAGCGATCCAGCAACTGGAACGGGTGGTCTCGGCACGGCCCGAGTACCAGCTGGACCTGGCCCGCCTGTACGCGCGGGCCGGGCGCGACCTGGAAGCCGCCCAGGCGGCGGCCAAGGCGGAGACGGTCGATCGGGCCCGCCTCCAGGCCGCCCCGACGCAGCCCCGGCACCGGCTGCGGCTGGCGTCCGCCCAGCTGCTGCAAGGCCGCTACGAGGACGCCGTCCAGACGCTGACGGCCGGCCTGAAGCTGTCCGATCTCCGGGTCTATCATCAGGCCTTGGCCGCCGCGTATGTCCGCTGGTTCGAGGACCGCGAACGGGCCGACCAGGCCATCACGCCCCAGCAATTGGGATGCCTGGAGCGCGCCCTGGAACACGACGCCGACAACGCCCGAGTTCTGGCCATCCTGGCTCGACTGGCGACGCAGGACGGCCAGGCGGCGGCGGATGCGACGGCGCTGCTGAAGCCGGCCTTGGCCCAAGGCGCCGCCCCGGCCGTGGTGCACCTGATCTTGGGGACGCACTGCCTGAATCAGGGAGACCTGGACCAAGGCGTGATGCACCTGGAGCAAGCCCGCCAGCTGAACCCGCGGATCCCCACCGTGCTGAACAACTTGGCCTGGGGGCTGGCCGAGCGGGGCGCGGCAGACTTGGAACGAGCCCTGGAGCTGGCACAGGCCGCCCAGCGACTGTCTCCGGATCCCGAATTCTGCGACACCGTGGGGACGATCCTGATCAAGTTGGGCCGGCCCAAGGAGGCCGTTCCCGAATTGGAAAAAGCCCTCCGCGGCCTGTCCGGCCGCGCCGAGATACATGGCAAGCTGGCCGACCTGTACGAACAGCTCTGCGACTCCGAACTGGCCGCCTTGCATCGCCGCCTGGCGGAGTCGCCAGACGCCGCGAGCACGGCCCCAGGGCCGAGCAGCCGGCAAGCGGCCGACTCAGGCGGCGGAGACTGAACGCATCGCACGGGGATGCGGCAGACTCGCCCAGACGTCTATTTTTGGCACCAACGCACCGTCCACCGTAAACCAGCATTGACACGCCCCACCACGCTGGCCTTGTTCGGAGTGCTGCGCATCGGTAGCCGACGCGTGAGCGAGGAATCGTCCCGATCCTCGCCACGATTCGGATTGCGGTGGCCTCCGGCCCGCGTTTTGAGGAACACTGTCAGCAAGGCCCCGGCGCTGGCCGAGCTTGTCGTGGCAGGTCGCCCGAGCGGCCGGTTCGAAGACCATTTGCCGCGGGGGCACGCTTTGGCATCGTTCTTGCTACCAAGTAGTTGGATACTCCTTCGAGCGGCGGGTGTGTGTGAATGCGAGCACCCCCCCCGCCGAGCGCCGAGCCCCCGCGACGAAAGACATGCCGATGATTGCCCCGCCCCATTCCTTTCCGTGCCGGTCACGACGGAACGACGCCGACGAGTTGGAAGAAGAGTTGGTCCGGCAGTTTTTTCGACCTTTCAAGCCCGAGGTGCTGCTCTGTCCCCTGCTGAAACGCAGCTACGTGCTGGTTCACCCTGACGACTTGGCGGCTGCGTCGGCGGTGGCCCGACTGGCCGCGTCGCAGCTCAATTGGCAACTGCTTCTGCTGACCGACGCCGACCTGGATCGCCGCATCGCCGAGGCGGAGGCGGCCTTTGCCAGTCTCGAAGGCGTGTCCCCGGAACTCGCCGTCACGCTCGTCG
>CAIYOB010000498.1 GCA_903927685.1 uncultured Planctomycetaceae bacterium | reverse complement strand
TATAACCCCCCATTTATAACCAGCGTCTTGTCGGGCGAAAGCTGGCAGGTGTTAAATGCGGTGGGTTATAAATGGTGGGTTATAAATGGGGAAACGAAAGGCGGGGTTCGGATGGCGAAGCAGGAAAGAAACGGCCTAATCGCGCGCGGCTTGCCGTTGAACGAGACTGGAGTGGCAGGATCAGGGCGATGCCGGCCAAACGCGTTATCTGCGGTGGCGTTAATCTCGCGCCCGATTCCAGGCGACGTCGCCGACTCCGCTGTGCGAGTTGGCGGCTCGCGCGGCCACGAACAGGAAATCACCCAGCCGATTGAGATACCGGATCGCCACCTCAGAGACTTGCTCGCCAGGCGTTGCGGCCAGGGTCACCACCCGCCGCTCGGCTCGGCGGCAGACGGTCCGGGCGACGTGCAGCGACGCTCCTGCCAATGCCCCCGCAGGCAAGATAAAGACGTGCAACGACGGGAGCTTGGCCTCGAAATGATCGATGTCCTGTTCCAGCGCGGTAACATGCCCGTCGGTGATCAGCGGAATGGGCAGTACCGCTGGATCGCTGGCCGCCAGTTGCGAGCCGAGGTGAAACAACTCGTTCTGGACGCGTTCGATCACGGCATCCAGCTCGCTGGACAGGCCCGCAGCTCGGGCCATGCCCAGCGCCGCATTCAACTCGTCGACGGTCCCATAGGCCTCGACGCGCGGATGATCCTTGGCCACCCGTTGACCGGCCAGCAATCCTGTCTGGCCAGCGTCACCCGCTTTCGTGTAGATCTTCATGATCGGCCTCGCGGGCCCACAGCCTTGGGCTGACGACGCATCGTTGCCCAAGGCTGGCCGTGTCGGCATGTCACTCGTCTCACGCCTTGGCGGTCAAGGCGGCCCGCTCCTTCTCGCAGCTGCTGCCGTCCGGCGTGGCGTCGTCGTTCAAGTCGTACCACTTGTCGTCGAACACCAGGTAGCCCGGTTCGCCCTTTTTGGTCTTGTTGATAGCGACGTTGGTCCCCAACGCGATCACCGAATCGCCCAGAGCAACCTCCGGCTTGCAGCGGGGCTGGTTTTCCGGGGATTTGTTGCGGATGCACCACGCCCAGTGCTCGATCTCCTCGGTATACCCGCGGCTGACCGGTCCCATGCTCTCGGCCGTCTTGGCCACGGCGGCGTGCCCGCCACTGGCCTGCGTGTCCATCGTCGGACCGCCCTTGCCGTCCTTGACCGAGACACGCGACGAGGTATCGGACTCTTTGTACAGCATGATCTCCTGCTCGCGATCCAGCACCAGCGTGCCCTTGGTTCCCATCACGACTTCGCCGTAGCCGCCGAAGCCGTTGCCGTTGATGGTCGAGTAGCAGACGACGATCTTGTGGTTCGGATCCTGCGAAAAGTCGGGAATCCCCTTGTCCGGGCTGGGGTAGTTCAGGGTCGCGTCGCGGTAGCCGACGTCGAACTTGGGATCGTACGCCGGACCGGGGAACTCGAACATGCAGTACACATGGTCTTCCGCATCGCGGTCCAGCGGGAACACGTGGCGACCGCCGACGGCATGGACGGTCAACGGATGGGCTTTCTTGCCGTCCTTCCGCAGGGCGCTGACGAAGATCCCGGAAGCGTCCAACTGGTGGCTTCCCAATTCGGCCATCAGGCCGCCGCCCGTGCGGTCCCACAGTCGCCAGCGGCACAGTTCTTCCATTGCCGGACGCGGGCGACCGTTGGGCAACGTCGTGCTGATGTAGCCGAAGTCTTCGGCCTTGACGTCGCGATCGGCGTTCCACGCCCGCCACTGGGCAACCTGCTGCTGCAGCAGGTCAAATCTCGCGGGGTCCTTTTCCTCCTTCAATTCCGCTTCTTTCGCCCGCAGTTCCTTCAGGATCTTGTCGACGCCCTTGGCACCGTCCAGGGCCACTTCGCCGCCGGGCAGCGGTTGCTGCCAGCTGTCCTTGCCCGGCAGGTTGCCGCGGTGCCACTGGGCGCGAATGTGGTGCAATTGGCCCAACAGGCCCCAGCGCAGCAGGTTGACGGCATTGTCGTACAGCACGCTGTAGTGCCGTTGGTGCCCGACCGACAGGTACACGTCGTGTTCGTGGGAGATCCGCCCCATGACCTTGCATTGGGCCACGTTGTGCGCCATCAGCTTCTCGGTCAGCACGTGCTTGCCCGCCAACATCGCTTCAACCGCCGCGGGGGCGTGCAAATGCAGCGGCAAGGCGATGATCACGGCCTCGACATTCGGGTCCTGGATCAGCGCGTGATACCCGCCATTCTTGCCGTCGTACACTTTGACGTGCTTGCGAGCTTCGTCCTCAGACTTCCAGCCGTACACCGACATCAGGCCCTTGCGAGCTGCCAGAGCCGCGGGTGTGGACCAATCACCGTGAAATGCCCGGTGGATGTTGTAGGGGCGGATATCGGCGATCGCCGTGACCTGCACGTATTCCGGGTTGATGGCGCCCAACAGCACGTTGCCTTCATCGCCCGTGCCGATCACGCCCACCCGAACGGGATTGGTCACCTTGTCGTAACCGAAGTACATGGCGCCCAGGCCACCGCCGGTGACGGCGCCGGCAGCAATGACGCCTTTGAGGAAGTCGCGGCGGGAGACGCCCATCGCTTCCCAATAGTTATCTCGGCCAACTTCGCGTTCTTCAGGGGTTAGGCTCATCATGGTTACTTTTTCTCCGTTTTGGGTGGGCAGCACTTTCTCAGCAGACAACCGACCAGGAAATCCAGACCGGCAAACTGCCCCGCTCCGACCGCGGCCAGCACGAGACAGCCGAACATTTCGATGGCTTGGTAGTGGGCCGGCACGGCGCCGGGGGCGCCAGGCCACTGCGTCGCCACGATCATCGCCAGGAAACCCGCTGCCGCTAAGGACGTTATACGGGTGAACAGTCCCAAAATCAAAAGGATTCCGACCAGCAGATCGAAGGTCGGGATGATCTGGTCGATCAGCAGCGTGTCCATGATCTTGCGGGCCGGCCGGCCCAAAGCCAGATGGCCCCGCGCGGCCTGTTCGGGGGTGGCCAAGGCGTTCAGATCGCTCTCCAGTCCCTTCCACATCGCATCGATCTTGGTCAACCAGCCGTTCCGTTCCTGGTTCATTTCCATCTCGATGCTGGCGAGCTGGTCACGCAACGAGGCAACTTCGGTCCGGGACGCCTCCTGCCGGTACTTGTCGCGTCGCTCCAAGCCGTGGAAGTATTTCGCGATGTCCTCCGCGTTGTCGTCCAACAGCGAGGTGAACTGAAGTTCGCGGAGTTCGGCCGCCTCCTTGGCTTTGGCGGCCTGCTTTGCGTCGAAGCCGAAGTGAGCGATGGCCTGTTCGCGATACTGGTCCCAGGCGTCCAGCGTTCCCTTTCGATCCAGTCGCGCGCGTCCATCCAGATCCCAGACGAACCAGTGGAAGAGCGGGGTCAGCGGGCCCTTGGCGATCGTCATGAAGCCGGCCGAGCTGAACTTGCCGCTCACCAGCTTGTCTGCACCCTCACGGTAAAAGTGCCAGCCGATCATCAGCCGCAGGGCGACGATCGAGAGCACGGCCAACGTTCCGAGTCGGTACGAGGACTTCAAGAGCTGCGTCTCCTGTTTGCGAGGTTGAAACAGCAAAGGCGGGCGAGTCTCGCGGATTGAGGCGGTCGGACCGCCGCCGGGGCAGGATATGTTCGCATCCAAAACATCATTATTACGAAAGGTTGCCGCTACGCAACTGCTCTTTTGGTCCAATCCTCTCGGTTTTTTTCGACGCCGGCGGATGTCGATCAGGTCGTACGCCCCTTGACCGTTCGCTGCTGACGGGCCTACGGATTCAGCCGGTTGAAGTTACGCATTTCCCCCAGGCGGCATTTGGCCGATGGCCAGTAGGCCTGGCCTTCGGCCAAGAGGACTGGATGACATCGGGGCTTCCTGGGGCGGTGCCCCAGGCTACGGTAAGCATGGCCTTGGGCCACGACGCGGCGGGGAATGGGCAACGTCAGAAGCTTGGGTGGCGGCATCCCGCTGATCCGCCGTCGCCTGCCGGCTCGGCGTTAAACGAACTGAGCGGAAATGGGGAAGTTATTTTGTGAGTGTTGCTACGCTTCGGGTTACCAACAGCTGCCCTCTCGCTTGCGCTTCGGGTTACAAATAGCACTGGGGAACCGAGGACGAAGTCGTCGAGCTGCCCTCTCGCTTGCGCTTCGGGTTACGATGGGCTGGTGTTTTGATCGCTGGTGCCGTGTTACAATCGCCGCCGGGAGGAGTTGGAAGGTGGGTACACAGGCTGACAATCTCCGGGCCATCCGGGAAATGATCTTGATCGTCTTGCTGGGGCATGTCCTAGGCGATACTGCGGGCTTGGCGGCCGAGCCGGCGCCGGCCAGGCCGAATATCGTGTTCTTGCTGGCCGACCAATGGCGCGCCAAGGCGATGGGGTACGAGGGCGACCCTAATGTCAAGACGCCCAACCTGGACCGGCTGGCGAAGCAGAGCCTGAACTTTCGCAACGTGGTCTCCGTTTGCCCGGTCTGCACCCCGTACCGCGCCGCCTTGATGACCGGCCGGTACCCGACCGCGACCGGGATGTTCCTGAACGACGCCTACCTGCCGGACCGGGAACTGTGCCTGGCCGAGATCTTCCGCAGCGCCGGCTACACGACGGCGTATATCGGCAAGTGGCATCTGGATGGGCACGGACGCAGCGCGATGGTCGCCCCCGAGCGGCGGCAGGGCTGGGAGTACTGGAAGGGAGCCGAGTGCGACCACAACTATCCGCATTCGCACTACTACGAAGGCGACTCGGCGGAGAAGAAGTTCTGGGACGGCTACGACGCCTTTGCCCAGACTCGGGATGCCCAAGCGTATTTGCGGCGGCACAGCCAGGCCGGGCAGCCGTTCATCCTGATGGTCGCTTACGGCACCCCGCACTTTCCGCACAGCACGGCGCCGCAAGAGTTCAAGGACCTGTATCCGTCCGACCAACTGCAGTTGCCGCCGAACGTGCCGGCGGATTTCCAAGACAAGGCACGTCGGGAGGCTCAGGGCTACTACGCCCATTGCACGGCGCTGGACAAGTGCGTTGGCGAGGTGTTGGCGACCCTCGACGAGACCGGATTGGCCTCGCGCACGGTCCTGGTGTTCACGTCCGATCATGGCGAAATGTTGGGTTCGCAGGGCCGGCCGCCGACCATGAAGCAAGTGCCGTGGGACGAGGCCGCCCGGGTGCCGTTCCTGCTGCGGTATCCCGCGGTTCACGGCCCGCAGGGACGCGACGTGCTGACGCCGCTGACGACACCCGACATCCTGCCGACGCTGCTGGGGCTGGCTGACGTTTCGCTGCCGGACACGCTGCAAGGCGAAGACCTGTCCGGCTTGATTCGAGGGCGGACTCCGCCAGCCGATCGCGCCGCGCTGTACATGGCGGTGTCCCCCTTTGCCGGCCACGGATTCGACAAGCCGTATCGTGCCATCCGCACCAGCCGGTATACCTACGTGCGAAGCTTGG
>CAIYOB010000497.1 GCA_903927685.1 uncultured Planctomycetaceae bacterium | reverse complement strand
TCCACGGCGGTGATGGATTGCGTCCCGGGCGTCTGCAGCGTAAAGCTCAGGGTGGCCGACCCATTGGTCAGTGTGCAGTCGGCGGGCAGGACGGCTTGGGCATCGCTGCTGTGGAAGCGCAGGGTGCCGGCGTACAACGCGTCGGTCGAACCATCGCTGTTCTTGGCTGTGACGGAGAAGGCCGACGGCACGCCGGCCGGCAGTTCCGGCGCGAATCCCGAGAACACGAACTGCGATGCCAACAGGGCGCGCCCTTCGAGCGTTTCCAGGGCCGGGCGAAATCGCCGCCGGCCCGGGGCACCGGTCCGGCGAGGCCTCGAGAAGAGACGAGTTGCACGGGCGTCGAGTAGTGAGGTTTTCATGGCTGCTGTCCTGCCGATCAGAGTTCACCGGTTGCCGTGCACAAACACCTGACGATTCAAGTCAAGTGGGCGGGCAGCCGTCTCCGACGTCCGCCCCGGGGCGGACGCCGGAGAGCTGAGGTTGTGGATCAAGGCGTGGTCAGTGGGAGCGGGTTGAGCGTCACCCACGCTGACTGACCGTTGGCGTTCTCGGCCCGGATCCGGTAGTAGTAGGACGTCCGTCTGGAGAGCCAGAATTGTGACACCGTGCCGGTCTGCGGCGTGGCCGTGTTCGTGCCCGTCACGGTGGTGCTGTTCAGGTCGGCCGTGAAGGATGCGTTCGTGGCCCGCTGGATCACAAACCGCACTTCGTTGTCGGAATTGTCCGTCCACGTCAGATCGACCTGGGCCCGCAGCCCAAACAGCATCGTGCTGGTGGTTCCCGCGAAATTGAGCGGCGCCACGGGGGCCGCGCCGACCGCCACGGTGGCGGAATTCGAGAAGGCGGAGACCGCGAGCCCGCGCACCGCCCTCACGCGATACACGTAGGTGGTGCCGGCCGTCACCGCAACGTCCGTATAGGTGACGAGGCCAGTGCCGGCCCTCAGGGGCAGCGTGGTAAGCGCGGTGTAAGTCAGGCCTCCGTCCGTACTCCGCTGCACCTCAAAGCCGGTCTCGGTGTTGGCAAGGTCCGTGAACCCGAGCACAATCCGCGGCCCCGTCGCGACCGAGCCCGCGAGCGTCGCCGCCAAGTTCGTCGGTGCCGCCGGCGCGGCGAGGATTACCGCTGGCATCACCGCGCTGGCCGTATTGGAAGGAGCCGACGTCGCCGTGGCATTTACGGCAACCACCCGGTACTCGTAAGTATGGGCGGCCTGTACGGCCGGATCCACAAAGGTGACCTTGCCCGTGCCGGGCGCAGCGGCGAGCGTGGCATAGCTGTTATTCCAGACCCCGTTGTCGCTGCGCCGAATCACGAAACCGGTCTCGGTGGTGGCATTGTCCGTCCAGGTCAGGCTCACCTGAGGTCCGGTTTGCACGGTGGCAGCCAGGCCGGTCGGAGCCGTCGGAATGAGCAAGGTCGCCACGTTGTCGAAGACGTACTGGCCCAATTCACTGCCGGCCAGCAACGCTTCCTGATTACTGAACTGGAAGTGGATCCCGCCGTAAATGCGGCTCCTGCCGCACTCCTCGGCGGCCTGCTGGAAGCTGGTGTAGGCCCGCGTCCCCGGCACGCCCATGGCGCTCAATTGGAACGCGTAATCGCCCCTCCCGAAGAACAGTTCCAGCACCTTGGCGGCGGCTGCCGAGTTGGTGCTGTGGCCGCTGAGGTACTCGGGAAAGGCCGGAGCGGGGATCAACGACGCCCAGGTCGGATCGGCGAGCGTCGCGTCGTTGCCGTCGGTGTCGCCCAGGTGAATGGCCGTTTCGGGACGCCAGAAGCTGTAGTTGTACTTCATGTCCCAGACCGCGATCGTCGCGTCGGCCATGGCCACGCTGAGCAAATGGAACAGCCGCGCGTTTTCGGCCAGCGACAGGTTCTCACGCTGGGAGATGTCGCGGGCGACGGCGTACCACTTCGGGAACGGATGGTCCGCCCAGAACATGACCGTAGCGGTCTGATCGGCGGTTCGCAAGGTCGAGGTCGCGCTGCCCCAAGCCTGGGTTTCCTGGTAGTCGGCAGCGTACTCCGCGCTGGTCAGCGCGGGCGGGCCGCCCTGGTCGAACTGGTTGCCGGCGGTCATCGCCCAGGGTGTGACTTGGCCCCACCCCGGAGCCATCGGCTCGCCGCTGGCGGTGCGCCGCCACGCGCCTGGGGCGGTGCCGTCGGGGTGCGGCATCATCATGGCCATCATCGCGCCATCGTCGGCCCGCAAGGCCAGGATCGCCTGCCCGACGCTCCGGCCAAAGGCGACGCCGGCGGTCTCGGCGGGCCCGTCGGCGATCGCGGCGAGATGGTCGTCGTAGCGGGCTTGGATCAGCGCCCGCTGAGCCGGCATGGTCACCGCCATGGACAGAACCTGGTAGGCCGCGGCAGTCGCCGCCGCCTCGGGCGATCCACCGGCGGGCGCGGGGGTCGTCACCTGGTAAGGAGCATACCCGCCCCCAAACGCCGTCAACGTATCGTAGATCGCGGTGTGCACCATGGCCTGGAGCCGGCTCGCCATGTTGCCGTGGGCGAGGTTCAGGCTCAGCATCAGCAAGTTCCACTGTGTGACGATGTCGCTGCCCGCCGGGTCCACGGTCAGACTGACGGTGGCCGGCAGCAGGGAATACAGAGCCCCGTCCGAGCCGTCCCAGGTAAAACTGTCGTTGCCGACGTATCCGGCGGCAGGCTGGTAGGTGAGATTCGCCAAGTCGGCCGCGGGGATCTCCTGGCCCGCGACGACCGGGACGCCGCTGACTTGCAACGTCCCATGGGTTGGGACGGTGACGATCTGGACCGCCTGCAAGGTCTGGCCGGCGTCCGGGTCGGTGAAATGGGCCGCGAAATCCGCCGCCGTGATGTGCAGCGGGGCATCTTGGTCGGCAAACCGGATGAACCCGGACACTTCGGGAGCCCCCAATCCGACCTGCACGGTATTCGACGCGGAATCGCCGGCCGCATTGAAGGCCACGATCCGGTAGACGTACCGCCAGCGGGGATTGAGCGTGGCATCGACGAAGCGGGTGGTGTTGGCGGGAACCGGACCCAAGTCGATGAACGTGCCGGGATCGGTGGGCGTCGTGAGCCGCGCCCGTTCGACCCGGAAGCCAATCTCGTTGGCCGGGTTGCCGAGGAAGTTCGGCGCCAGGGGCTTGCCCGTGGCCAGATCGTAGGGCGTGCCGTCCGTCCAGGTGAGGTCGACCTGGGTGCCGTTCAAGACGCCTGTCAAGCCGGGCGCCGTCGGCAGCGTCCGGGCCACGTTGAGTTGCATCGGACGCATCATGTCCATCTCTTCATGGCTCAGGATATGGCAATGCCAGACATACTCCCAGCCGAAGTTGTAGTAGTCGTTGACGACGGTCACCGGGTCCCCGTTCGCGTCGAACGGTTTGAAACCCGTCGTGGCGCCCTGCGGCATGGTCGGGTCCAACAGGCGGATGCTGTCGGGCTGCCCGAACGGCAGCTTGGGCGCCACCGGACGGAAAGCCACCACGGCGGTTTCCAGCGGGTTCATCCGCACCGTGTCCTTCCACCCCAGCTCGTTGGGTTCGGGCGGTTTGACGAAGCCGGCCCAATCGACGCGGTTGATGACTTGCACGTTGAACAGGTGGAAGTGAATGGGATGGGTATCCACGCCGTTATGCGCGATCTTCCAGATCTGGGTTCCGTCTCCCAGCTTGCCGATCGGGCTCATGAGATCGCCCGAGTCGGTCAGGATCTCGGTGACCGGGTCTTGGACCGTGAACCAGAGGCTGGTCTGGTTCAGGGAGTTGGTGAACGGCACTTCGACTCCGAGGAAGGTCTGGATCCGGCCCCACTCGGTGGACCACTCCTCGACAATGGCCTTGTCCTTGTTGTGGATGGTCACCGCTTCCGTCGCCAGATCGCCCGGTTCCGGCGTCGTCAGATCCAGCGGTCGGAACGTGAGTGAGTCGCTGTTGATGCGTTCGTAGGCGGTGGTCAGCTCGGGGAAGGTATCGGTCCCCACGCCGCTTAAGCCGTAAGCCGCATTGTAGGGCGCCTGGGGCACGATGATCGGGTCTTGGCCGCGGGCGAAGACGCTGTCGTGCGCCTCGTAGCCGCGCCCCCCAGTGACCATCGTGATGGCCGTCACGGCGCCCGTAGCGGGGTCGATGCTGGCCGTGGCCGTCGCCCCGGTGCCGTCGTCGCCCGGGATGCCCCGGATTGTGACGACCGGATCGGTGTAGCCACTCCCGCCGTTCACCACGTTGATGGCGGTCACTTCGCCCGTCGCGGGATCAATTACGGGCGCGACCGTTGCCCCGGTGCCCGCGGTGCCTGGAGCGGGCGTGACGGTGACCAGCGGCGGCGAGGTCGCGGGCGACTGGAACTCGGCCATCAAGCCGTCGAAGTCGTAGGCCGGCGGCGCAGTCCCTGGGGCGCCCGTCCACGGCTTGACCCGGATCTGCATCAGCGTGCGGACGTTGGGACCATAGCCGGGCAGGGTCGAGACGCTACCGCCCTCGGCGCTTTGGTCAGGGTTGACCGTGTAGTAGTCCACACGCGGGTCACCCGCGGGGACAGGGGCGGGGGTGTCGGAATAGAGGAGCAGCGTCTGGCCGGCGAACTTCGAAAAGTCGACGATCACGTCCGCCCGCTCGGCGCATCCCAGGAACACATTATGTTCCTTGACGTTGTTGACGGTGATGCTCAGGGGGTCCTTGTCCCAGCCGAGCGGGATGTTGTCCCAGACCACCGGCGCCGGCAAGAAACCACCCTCGGTGGCGATCTGGACCATCGCCGGGCCGAGCCTGTTCGGATCCGGGATGCCGCCGATCCGATGGTCCGGGGTCGGCCAGCCCGCCGGCCACTCGGTTCCGTCCGGCTGGAACTCGGCGAATTCCACCATGCCGACCTCCGTGGGATCGCTGTAGACCTCCGCGGTGGCCGTGGCGGCTTCGGTGAAATTGCCGCCGGCGAGTGTAATCCGCGGATTGACATAGCCGCTGCCGACGGCCAGCACTTCAATGTTGGCGATCCGGCCCGTGGGCCGGCCGGTGTCCGCGTCGTATTCAAGTCGGGCGACGGCCTTGGCTCCAATCCCGGGGCCCGCCGTGACGCCATCGGCGAGGTAATCGGTGATGCGGACGCTGGGCGCCCGCGTATACCCGCTGCCTGGATTGGCGAGTGTGATGCTGCTGATGATCGAGGTCGCTTGGACGAGCTGCAGGTTGTAGAAGCGGTCGTCGGACGCGTTCAGAATGCGGAACTCGTAGGCTTTGGGGTCGACCTCGAGGAACGGATACGCCGTCCCGTTGACCACCGCCGTGTCCATGAACGCTTCCGGCGTCATGGAGATGTCAGGCACGTTCGGCGTGAGGTAGTTGACGGCGAAAGCCGTGGCGGTGGTGCCGGTGGGATCGCGCGGGGCCTCGATGGTGATGACCGGCTCGCCTTCGTAGCTGCCCCCGTCGAGCACCTGGATCGAGGTGACCTTTCCCGTGAGCGGATCGACGATGGCCCGGGCGTCTGCCGCGCGTCGTGTGACGCCGTTGATCGGGTTGCCTGCGCCATCCACGATGGGATGGGTAATCGTCACTTGCGGAGCCTTCGCGGGATCGGGATCGTACTTGCTCCCGCCGTTGGTGACGAGGATCTCGGTCACGCTGTGGAGCACCAAGTGATCCACCGGGAACGGCGGCCACTGCCAGGGACCGTACAGCCAGCGGCCCAGGGGAGCCACGCCGTCGAGCACGTTGGGGTCCTCGGCCGGCATGAACACGTGCCCCATCCAGAGATCGTTCAGCTCGTCGTCCAACTGCAACGGCCAGGTGGGATCCGTGGCGAGGATGGCGGTCGGATCAACGAAGGTCTTGTCCTGGATGATCAAGGGGATCTGGTCGGCCGGCAGGATCCCCCGCGCAAGCAGGTCCTGTTCCACGGGGTCGGTCAAGACGTAACCGGCGGCCTCGCCCGCATAGACGTTCAGACGCGTGATGCCGAAGGCATGATCGTGGTAGAACATCAGACGCGCACTCTGATGGTTGGGCCAGAAGAACGTCATCGAGCCGTCGCCCGGGTCCGGCATGTCGGGCACGTTCTGCAGACTCGCCCCCTTGTCGTAGTTGGTGATTTCGCCGTAGGGCGTGATCCACTGATGCTGCGTGCCGTCGCTGATCCAGGGGTTGTCGCCGCCATGCAGGTGCAGCGTGGCGCGGCTGTCGGCATAAGCTTCCGTCACGGTGCCCTGGGTCGTGATGGCGCCCGGATTTCCGTCCCGGGTGACCTGGAAACTCATGCCGTCGGCCATCACCGAGGTCACGCGATACTCGCCGTTGTAGGCCACCGGCGCGAACCCCTCGAGCATGACCGGCATTCCGACCTCGAACACCGTCCCGCCGTCGTGGTTCACCGTGAGCGTTGTCGTCGCGACGCCGTCGTAGCTTGCCGTCACGCCGGCGCCCATCAGCATGGCCATATTCGGGCCCATCCCGGAGCCCATGACGGTGGTGTCCACCGGGAGAAACAGGTCGCCGCCTGCGCCGGTTGGCAGGTAGTTGCTGAACTTGATCCGCACCGGAACGTCCTTGTTCGCCACGATCGTGGCGCCCAAGTAGTGGGGCTCATCGTACGCGTAGACCTGTTGGCCTTGCCGGTCCCGGACGGGCAAATCGTCGGCGGGATCGGCCGGCGTGTGGGCGCCGTACTTCAGCGGGATGTGCTTGCTGGTCGCGGCATTCGCGGGCGTCTCCAACTGGACGTAGCCTCGCAGCGTTGTGGGATTCAGGTCCGAGTGCATCTGCTCGGTGTACTCCACCACGGCGATCTCGTAGTAGTCCGATCCCGGGTAGGTGGTCGTATCCGGGACCGCGATGGCGATGTATTGGCCGAGGTTGTTTTGATTGGCTTCCGTCAAGCCCGGCAGGGAATCCACGAACTTGCGGATGCCGCCGTTCACATAACCACTGCCGCCGGTGAGGAGTGCCAGGCCCGTGATGGGGCCGGACACGCTCGCCGTCGCCACCGCTCCGGCGCCGCTGGTGCTCGTGATCGTGACCATGGGCGCCGTGGTGTATCCCGTCCCGGCACTGAGGACCTTAATGCCGGTGATGCTCCCGTCGACGTCGATGACCGCTTCGGCGGCGGCCCCCGTGCCGACGCCCTGGATCTCGACGCTCGTGGTGGCTGCCTCGTAGCCACTGCCCGGGGCGTCGACCGTGATACTCTGGAGGGTATCATACGTGATCGTCGCGGCCGCGATCGCACCTGCGCCCCTGCTGCCGGTAAGCGCCACGGTGGCATTCGTATAGCCGGCCCCTCCCGCGACGAGCTTCAGCCCCGTGACCACGCCGTTGGTCACCGTGGCCGTGCCCGTCGCCCCCGTGCCGTCGCCCTGAATGCCGACCGTCACGGCAATGTCGCTCGGCTGCGGGCTGAAAGCCCAGTTGGCCGTCTCGTAGTAATCGGGCGTACCGCCTTGCATGGGCCCGAGCGGGAGGGCGGCCAGGAGCGAGCGCCCCTCGAGACACTCCAACCGCAGGCTGCGTTCCTGTCTCCTCCTGCGTCCCTGCTTGCCCCTGCTCTTGTTCCCGCGCGTCGCTGCGCACCGTTCAACGGATGTCCTGACCATCTTGCACCTCGCTAAAAGCGTGTTGACGAACAACCCACGGTCGTACCAGCCTGAGATTTCGGGAGCCGAACTGGCCGCGGCGAGACGCCCCGCCCTGGCTCTCACCAAAGTACGGGCGAGCCACGGAACGGCCATTGGACTTTGGTTGTAGGACTTGGGTCTTATCCATTTCGTGCCACGATTGACGGACGAGGTGTGACGCAGCTTCAAAACGCCCGCGGCGGCTTGTCCAGCGTGCTCATGCTCCCGGGTTCTGCTCCTGCAGCAGAACGCCCGGCCCTGCTGCGCCAGACGTATCCCGCTCGTACAGGACCCAGAAACGAGTCTGGCCCAGCGAGACTCGATCCCCCGAAATCAGAGCAGCCTCCGTCACGCGAAGCCCATTGACGAAGGTGCCGTTGGTCGATCCCAGATCGCGGATCACCAAGTGCCCGTCGAGTTCTTCGATTTGGCAATGGATCCGGCTGATCTCGGGATCGCCCAAGCGGACGCCGGCGGCCGCACCGCGGCCGATCATCGCCGGCAGTCGATCGAGCACGCATTTGAAGTCAGCGGACAGGAGTCGGGCTTTCATCGCTTGCCGGTTCCTCGGTGCTGTGGATTCGAATGTCGCGTGGCGCACCGCTCGCTCACTCACTCACTCACCCCAGCGGCTCCAACTTCCAGTCCGATCCCGGCGGCCACAGCTTCGGCGAGATGTACGGCAGCAGTGCGGCAATGGCATGCTCGCCGTCTTCCGCCGCGACAATCCACCGTCCTCGGCATTGAACCGACCGTTCGGCGGGGGATTCGACACAGACGCAGAACTGCCTCAACCCGCCTTTTCGCGTCGCACGTCTCACAGGCTCACGAGGGGCATTCATGGTAGTGACTCCAGGACCGTTACGGGGACTTGAACCGCAAACTCCAACCGGCCAGTCGCGGGTGGCGAGTCATCCACAAGCTCGAAGACACGGTCGAGCTTGAGAATGGAGAGCTCCTGGCGGACCTGGGCACACAGCCCGCACAGCAGGAGCCGGTGCCCGGCGGAGCGGACGCGCCGATGCAAGAACACCAGCCGTCCCACCAGCGAACTGTCGAGCGTGTCCAACGCCGTCAAATCGCAGAGGACGGCCTGCCGCCGACTCGCCCGCACGTGGGTCTCGACGAAACAGGCAAGGCCTTCGGTGTCGGGGGTGCGTCCGGGCAAGACGTCCAGGATCACGAAGCCATCCTGACTGGTTACACTGCACCAGGGCAGAACTCCGCATGCCGGGCAGGGAGCAGCGGAGGGAGCAAATGCCAGCGGATCCGACAACGCTTGGCCGCAAGCGGGGCATCGAGAGATCTCGTTCAGTCCATCAGGCTCGCCAGTTGCGTTCATGGCAGTGACTCCATGTGGTACCGCTCGGCCAGGGCTCGCAACTTGCCCAAGGCTCGTTTCTCAAGTTGCCGCGCCCGTTCCTTGGAGATTCCCAATCCCCGGCCAAGCTCTGTCAGGGACGGCGACCGGCTCAAATTGAAACCAAAGCGGGCTTCGATAATCGTGCGTTCGCGGGGACTCAAACCCAGCAGCAACTGATCCACCAGGTGACCGAGCTTCTGCCTGCCCCGCT
>CAIYOB010000496.1 GCA_903927685.1 uncultured Planctomycetaceae bacterium | reverse complement strand
GCGCATCAACCGGACAAAATCGGCCGCCGGTCGGTTCCGTTCGTACTCCCACAGCCACAAGCTGCCGTCGCAGCTGAAGCGGGCCTGAAAATCGTCCGGTTCATCCGCCGTCGCGTCGGCGCGGGCCAGGTAGTGGTCGAGCATCTCGACAAACGCCTGCCGGTACGCTGCGGCGTCAGCACTCCAGTAATAGTCGGTGTGATCGTCGCAAGCCAGGTAGATCCGCTCCGGCGGAGCGGCCAGCGCGGCCGGCGTCGCGAATGCCGCCAGCAGGCAGAACAAGGATAGGATCGCGCGCACCGCCGCGCGCCGCATTGAACCGCGTGTCGAACATGGCATGCCGCGGGCTCCTCTCAATCACGGAGGCGGACTCGATGGCAACGCGACTGGAACAAGGACGCCCTGGGGGCTCGCTGCACTCGACCCCAGGCACTCCAGCGCGGACCTCAGCATCGGGAACCCGCCCTACGCGTATCCGAACTCCCAGCCCGGCCGCGGGTCGCGTTTCAGCAGGGCGTTGGCCTTGTCGCTGTTGGTGAACTGGCCGGTGCGGAAGTCGTAGGCCAGTTTCTCCCTGACCAGCAGCGAGATGTTGCCGACCAGCATGATCTCGGTCAGCCGGGCGGAGTAGTCGAAGTCGGCCGACGAACGCCCGCCTGTGCGGATGGCGTCCAGGAAATCGGTCTCGTGGCCGTTCGGGACGCGCGGCAGCACAGCCTGGGGCTTGCCGACCTCTTGCATGAAGGTCTCGGGGAACAGCCGCGTGCTGTTCATCCACCAGCCGGAGACTGCCATGCCCTTGGTGCCGAAGTAAGCGCTGGGATGCTCGGCCACCGCCGCCACCCGCTCGGGCTCGACCGTGGGCGGCATGGGCTTGTCGTTGTACGTCCCCGAACTCCAGCGCATGATGCACGGGACCATATTGCCGCGCTGGGGGAACGACCAGGACACGCGGACGCCGTGCGGCCAATTCGTGCCGTTGGTCTCTTCGCCTTCGCACTCGACCTCGCACGTCTCGGCTTCGTTCAGTTTCAGCGCCCACACCGCGCCGTCGGCGTTGTGGCAGAACCAGTCGCCCAGCAGCCCCGTGCCGTAGTCCAGCCAGCCGCGCCACTTGGCCGGATGGATCCCGCTACGGTACTCCCGCGCCTTGACCGGGCCCTGCCACAGCTCCCAGTCAAAGCCCTCGGGCACGGCGGCCGGCTCGCCGGCGTCGCGCGAGCCGAAGTCCATCTGGTTGAACGGCGGGCGGATGTGCGCCTCGGTCACGTCGCCCAGGCTGCCCTGCCAGATCCACTCGCACAGCAAGCGGACATGCTCGCCCGAGTGCCCCTGGTTGCCCATCTGCGTGACCACGTTCTTGGCCTTGGCCAGCTCGCGCAGCTTGCGCGCTTCGTAGATGTCGTGGCACAGCGGCTTTTCGCAGTAGACGGCCAACCCGGCCTCGATGGCCCGGACCGCGGCGGGGAAGTGATGGTGATCGGGCGTGGCTACCCAGACGGCGTCAAGTTCCTTCTGCTCGTCGAACAGCTGCCGGTAATCGCTGTAGATCTTGGCGTCGGCGAACTTGTCCTTAATGTTCTTGATCGAGCCGGCGGCGTGATTCACGTCCACGTCGGCCGCGGCGACGATCTGTTCGCCAGAGGCCACGTTCACGCCCTTGCCGCCCATCCCGCCGATGCCGACGAGGGCAAAGCGGATCTTTTCGTTGGCGGCGTAGGTCCGCGCCAGGGTTGCGGGGCCGATCAGCAGCGTGACGGACGCCGCCGTGCCGGCCTGGAGAAATCGTCGTCGGGAGATTCGCTT
>CAIYOB010000495.1 GCA_903927685.1 uncultured Planctomycetaceae bacterium | reverse complement strand
GGGGCAAAAAAATGGGCAGCGGCGGGTTCATATTTTTGCCCCCCATTTTTTTGCCAAAGTCCGATGGCAAAAAGATGAGGGGCAAAAACATTCAGTTCATCTATCGAGTCAGGGTGGTGAATGTGACTTCTTTCAAATTGATGTTGACCCAGGCGATGGCGTGGAGGTCGACGTGAGCGAGCAATCGCCGGGCGTGGGTCTCGAATTCGTCCAGCGAGCGGTCGAAACCCGTGATCTTCAGGGCGACGCCAGGGGCGAGCAGTCGCATCGGTTGCCGGCCGACTTGCCGTCCGCCGATGCTCACGGGCACGTCCACCTGCACGCGTTCGGGACCGCCGAAGTGCTGCACCACGGCTTCCTCGTACAGCGGAATCTCCACTCCGGTGCCGATGTCGCGCAGGAAGGCCGTGAGGTAATCGTGTAGCGCCGCCGCGGCAGGAATCGCGGGATCCCAACGGGCGACGTCCACGGCGAATTGTCGGCGGTCGGCAGCACGCCAGAGCGTATTCACGAATTCGTGCTGCACGCATTCGGTACGCACGTTGATCAGCTTGCCGTGCGCCAGGTCGCAGAGCAGGAGATAGTTCAGCAACTGCGTCCGATGTCGGGCGACGAGCGCTTCGACGGCTTTGAACTCAAATAGTGCTCCGTCCGCAACCAACACGTCCAGGAAGTACGTCTTGCGAAAGGCCCCGAACGTGACTTCGACCGGCTCCTCCAGGCGAACGTCCGGCAAGCGCTGGGCCAGTTCGAGTTTGAAGATTTTTTCGTCAAAGAAACGGCCGATCTCGTTGTGAATGGCGAAAACGTGTTCCATCACTGTGTAGGCGATGTCGCCGAATTCGGACTGGGATAATCGGCGGAGCGGGATGCGGGTCGTGATGGGCATGGGATTCGGGTGGCAACTGGCAAAAAAATGGAGGGCAAAAAAATGAATGCGAAGGGCTGAGGCAACTTGTTCTTATGAGGTTCTAATTTTCTTGCCCCCCATTTTTTTGCCATGAAAATGATCGGGTGAGCGAAGAAGGGGTTCCCATTTTCGGATCTCTTGTTGCTGCCGACGGGCCTTCGGCAGCTTGAAGCAGCTTATGCCCGCCTCTCCACCATTCGGCATCTGCCTCGTGGCCTGATCCGTGCGCAGGGGAACGATAGACAACGAAAGCGGAAACCGCAAAGCACCCGATGGCGTCAGCGTAGCCCTTGCAGATTCGGTCTGCAACTGGAACAGCATTCCACCGATCCGATAATCTGGCCGGGGCGAACAAGCCGCTTGAATTCGGCAGCGGATTTGCCGATCATGGGCGAGATGTCCGTGTCGAAGGCGGCGCCCACGAGCGATTCTCGATAGTTCTCCAGCCGTTGACGATCAAGGTCGCAAAAGGAAACAACGTTTGAAACTGATCCACCGCCCCAGCGGCGATCCGGACCGCACACAGCGGCTGGGGCCGTACCATCTGGAGTCGCTGATCGACGCCGACGAAGAAGGCTCCGGTACGGCCTATCGAGTCCGCATCGCGCCGCACGAGCGGACTGCGGTCAGTTACCATCGGCTGGCCGAGGAATACTACTACGTGATCGCCGGCCGCGGCGTGGCGATCCTGGACGGCTGCGAGTATCCGCTGTCGCCCGGGGTCTTCTTGCGGTTGCCGCCCGGTACGACGCATGGTTTCGTGACCGCGGACGAGCCGCTGGAAATGCTCGACATCCACACGCCCGGCAGCCGGCCGGATCGGGACGTGTACTTCGTCGACGGAGCGGCTCCGGAGGGGTTCAGCAGTCTGCAGGATGAGGCGAAGGAATAATCGCATGCAAGGCAAGGTCGTCCTCGGGATGGCGTTTCAACTCCTGGTGCTCGCATCGCCTCTCGCTGCTCAACCGCCTGGACGTTCGCCGGAGGCGGGATCGCTGCCGTACCTCGAACCCGAGCGGCTGGTCGGCCAGTTCGATGGCGACGGGGATGGCCGGATCAGCCGGCAGGAAGCGCCCGAGCGGATGCAGTCCCGCTGGGCCCAGATCGACGCGGACCAGGATGGCTTTGTGACGGTCGCAGAACTGCGAGCTCGCGACGCCCGAGTCGGGCGCGCCGGCGGCGAGCCGAAGCCGATGCGACCAGGTGCGCCGAATCGAGCGCCGTCGCCCGCGGGTGGTTTCGGGCCGCCAGTCGAGGAACCGCGGGCCGCCGAGTCGGGGTTCCGGCCGGCAGCAAGG